>WAQT01000018.1 GCA_015520105.1 Candidatus Aenigmatarchaeota archaeon | reverse complement strand
GTGTGCATCGCTCCAGAGCAGCCGGTTTCGTGGTGGCTCCTTCCCATAATAGTCGCGATAATCATAATAGTTGCCGGAGTCGTCTTCTTCGTGATAAGGGAGAAAAGATCAGTCCCGGGAATGAAATCCGCGGCCCTCGGAAAACTGTGATTCTCTTTTCTCCAGACACCGCATTTACCATGTGACTTTTCATCTACTATTTTCAGGATATGAAGGACAGATATAATATTACCCCTTCCTCTTCCTCAGCCTTCCGAGAAGCGTTGTGAGGTCAAGCTCGTACCTTCCGGGACCGACCCTTATCACAATGGGCTTCTGGCTGAACAGGTTGCTCACGTCTATCCTGTACTTTCCCGGGCTAACCACCCTTATCGCCTCGAGGTCCAGAACGACAGTGTCCCTGTCTCCTGCCTCTTTCGGTATTATCTGCCTGATGTCCTTCTCTATCTCGTCTATCTCGCTCTTCTTGAGGTTCCTTAACTCCTTCTCCATGCTCTCGAGGACGTCCTGCCTTATGTAGAAGAAGAATTTCGACCCGCATTCAGAACATCCTTCTATAAGCTCCTTCGAGTCGTCAGGAAGAATCCTTCCGCACCTCGTGCACCTGTTCGGCATGCATAAGAATTGAAACGCGTATATAAAAATGCAAGCGCCGGCTCTCAGGAACGGTGCGTGCGGAGCAAAAGTTCGAAGCCTGAAAGGTTGAGAAAGTCGGAAGAAGCGAGCATTTTTAATACAAGAATTCTACTACTGTTATGAAATCAGTTTTTGTCGCAGGAAGCAGAAAATTCTATGAAGAAATAGAGAAACTGGTTCAAGAATTAGAAGACAATGGAATCAAAGCCGCGACTGCTGGAAAACAGGATAATAAACATGGAGACACGCTGGAAAGCGAAAAAACTGCCTTGTTAAACGCTTTCCAGAAAATTGATGAATCTGATATTTGTTACATATATTCAAAAGACGGATACATAGGCAAAACAGTTGCAATGGAAATAGCATATGCTTATGCAAAAGACAAAGAACTAATTTCTTCATACGAAATAGATGAATTCTCTGCTCAGGCACTGGTTTCCAGTGTTATGAATCCTGAAGAATTGATCAAATACTGCAAGCGAACTCCTTCCGATTGAAACTAAATCGGAATTTAACGAGGTCCTGCGTAAGCAGGATTTGGGCGGAGCTTCCTGCAAAAAAGCGAAACCTTTAATCGCTTCTATATCCCGCAGGGCTGAATTTAGTGCAACGCTCCGAGGGAAATTTTCAGGGTTACGAGCCAGCCCGTTAAAGTTCGTAGAATAATTTTATACAGGCATCTAAATCTTGAATTAATGGTATATTCAAAGCATTTTCTGGAGAAATCCATCTAAAGCCTTTATGCTCTTTATGATTAATAACAACTTTCTCTTTTTGATATAATTTTGTATGGCATATATGATAGACAAAATCATATTCTGGATATTTCACAAAAACTTTTCCAAAATAAGAGAGTTGCGAAGAGGCCAATATTAGTCCCGTTTCTTCTTGAACCTCTCTCGTCACAGCCTCTAAAAGAGATTCTCCTGCATTGACTTTACCTGCAGGAACTCCCCAAGTATTTCCTTCGGGTTTATGATCTTGCCTATGAAGCAAAAGAATCTCTCCGTCACACTCCACAAAACAACTAACTACATCAAATTTTGGATTAAAGTTTTGTGGTCTTTCTTTGTAAATCATATTTTTATGAGAATGCTCGAGTATATAAAGTTTAGACAGGCCGCTCGCAATGGGATGTACATCGGAATCTAACAGGGTTGCGGAGCGAAACAGAGCAATTTGGGAAACACAAACGAGGCATTTTCCGTTAAATTCCTGTCACGGGAGGGTCGAACGAAGCGAGAGCGCAGCGTCTCCAAGAAACGCGAAACATTTTGAAGCGTAAGGCGCAGGGTGGCGGCTATAAATTTTCTTTAATTCTTTCAACTATCTTTCTTTTAACGTCATTTGACACTTCTTGCTTTCTTACTCTATTATAATGATGAGCGAACTCCGGATCTTCAAAGACCAATCCTGCAAATTCGACTTTATGATTATATCTTGGTCTGAAATGCCAATGAACATGCGGATTTGGTGGTTTATTCTGATAAGCATTATTCATTAGACATGTCCAATTAAACATAGTTGCATTGAAGGCTTTCCTCAGAGCAGATTCGAGTCTTTTAAGCAACTCTCTAAAATCTAACCATTCTTCATCATTTAGTTCCGCCAAATCACCACGCCTTTTTAATACAACATAACATCTGCCTAAATATGCTTGGTCGGATGCAAGAATCACTTTCCAGAACTTAGTCTCAGAAATCAATTCGTTCTCATCCGGTTTCTTGCAACATATGCATTCCATAAGATAAAGATAAAGTTATAAGTTTTAAAACTAGCGATTATTTTTTGTTTATGGGGATTGCGCAATACTATCTGAAATATATTGAGGAAGAACAAGAAGGATTTAAAAGAGTTCTTAACAGGTATTTTCCTAATGACCAATATACTAACCCGAGAATTCTAAATATTTGTTCTGGTGTAGCGAATGAAGAACCGTTAATAATTCAGCATTTTGGAGAGGAGACCGAATTATTAAGTTTAGATAATGATGCTTCGTTAGAAGAGTTAGTAGCTGATCTGAGGAGAAAGTCAGTTGTAATTGGAGATATTCGCGAACTTCATAAATTTGCCAAAGGTAAATATGATATTGTAATGGGCAGAAACGTTCCTCTAAATCCTAATATTGATTCTTTTATAGAAAAGATTCCTGACATGTGGCTGAGGTTGTTTGAGGATTTAGTAAAATATTTTGATTCGGATTCAACACTGTTTCTTACATTAGTGAGGGAAGATGAATTTTATAGAGCACAAGAAATATTGGATTTTGTAGGATATAGGATGAAAGTAAAAGAGAAAAATCCCATAAGGGTTCAAAGCGACTATATCGGAGTCCGGGGGGCCGATAAAAAAGATAATTATGTAATTATTGCGCAGCCTCCTCTTCAATTAAGATTGTTTTGAACCAACAAATTTCTCATAACACATATTAACCAGAGTGGCCTGATTACCCGCCCTTTGCCGTTCGTGGTTTTGGTTCGGGGAGTTTGTCTGACGGGTTCTCTACGCGGATATTGATATCTATTCCGCGTAGTAATACCTTCCCTCCTCCTTCTGCTCCCTGTCCTTCTGGGAGTCCGGCTTGTTCGCCCTCGGCCTCCCTGTCGCTGGGTCCCTCCTGAACGTCACTTCCAGAGACTTGAGAAAGAGGTTCATTCCGTGCTCCAGCTCCATGGGAGCGTGCCCGTGCCCTCTCTCCCCTCTCCTGCCCTCGAACACCATGACCCTGTCGGATATCACGTCTATGAACTGCAGGTCGTGGTCAACAACAAAGACGGGAATCTCCCTCCCCTCCGCATGGCTCCTGAGAAGCTTCGCCAGCCTCAGCCTCTGCTCCACGTCAAGGAACGCTGACGGCTCATCAAGAAGCAGGATGTTGTGTTTCCTCAGCAGGCATGACGCAACGAAGGCCGCCTGAAGCTCTCCTCCCGAAAGGCTGGAAACGCCCCTTTCCAGAAGCTTCTCGAGCCCGAGGAACCGCAGCACCCTCTTGTTCTCCGCTGAGGAAAGGGAGGCCCCGCTCCTGCTTCTTATGAACTCCGAGACCTCCATGCCCTCCTCCCCGGAAGAGAGAAGCAGCCTCTGCGGCTTGTAGGACAGCTCAACCCCTGAGAGAGGCTCCCCTTTGTCGGGTTTCTCCTCGCCTGCAAGCATCCTTATGAACGTGGTCTTCCCTGTTCCGTTCGGGCCTATCACTCCTATTATCTCTCCCTTGTAGAGGTTTCCCGGCTCGGTCTCCATCGAGAATGAATCAAATCTCTTTCCGAATCCCGGGAAGCTCGCGAAGAGTTTAGTCTTGGACGCGGGTTTCGCTCTCCTCGAGAAGATTATAGCCTCGTCCCTGAACCTCACGTTCTCCTCCCTTATGTAACCCTCGAGATAGGTGTTTATCCCGTTCCTGACGACGTAGGGCTTCGAAACAATCCCGAACACGCCGGGCTTCCCGTAAAGCATGTGAACGTAGTCCGCGAGATAGTCCGCGACAGCAAGGTCGTGCTCCACCACCATCACAACCGAACTGCCGGAGAGATTCCTTATCACCTTCGCGACCTTCAGCCTTTCCTGAACGTCAAGATAGCTCGAAGGCTCGTCAAAGAAGTAGAAATCCGCCTCCTTGGAGAGCGCGGCGGTGATTGCGAGAAGCTGCAGCTCCCCTCCGGAAAGGCCTGAAACATCCTTGTCCAGCATCCCCTCAACGCCCAGAGCCTTCGCCGCGTTCCCGTAATCCCCGGCCCTCGCAAGAAGCTCCCTCACCTTCCCTTTCCACAGCCTCGGTATGGAATCCACGTTCTGCGGCTTGTAGGAAAACCTCACGCCTCCGGAGGCAAGCTTCTCGAGGTATCCCTGAAGCTCTGTCCCCCTGAACCTCTCTATTATCTCCTCCCATCCTATGTCCCTGTCAAACACCCCGGCGTTCGGCTTCATCGAGGAGGACAGTATCCTCATCACTGTGGACTTCCCTGTACCGTTCGGGCCTATCAATCCAACCACGCTGTTCTGCTTCGGGACAGGAAGCCTGTACAAAGCGAAGCCGTTCCTTCCATATCTATGGACGGGCTCCTCGTCCAGCTCCTTCGGAAGATTCACGACCTGTATGGCGTGCTTCGAGCACTTCTTCACGCATATCCCGCAACCTATGCAGAGAGACTCGTCTATGTTTATCTTCCCGTCTTCAGGGTTGACTGTTATGCAGTCGTCCCCGGAGCGGTTCACAGGGCAGGCCTTCCGGCAGGCATAACCCGTAACCTTTGGGTTGCACATCTCCCTGTCCACCACAGCTATCCTTTTTTCACTCATCGTCCCACCAGACAAAAGAATCAGCGCCTTCCGGAAACTATCTCCACGCTCTTTCCGAAAACCGTCTCCGCTATCTTTCCTATCTCCCTCGGGGATATAGAGGGCTTCTTCCCCCTCGGTATCACGACCCTGAGCGTCTCTCCCCGCGGGGTGTGAAGCACGTTAACCGTGAGAACAGGCACGGGAAAGAGAAGCTCCTGAACGAAGGCCCTGAAATCCCTGCTCTCCTCCACAACCTTCACCCTCTTCCCGAACTCCTCTGTCATCCACCTTACAGCTATTCCGCCCTTACCGACAAGCTTGTCAGCCGTGCCCTCGGCAGCTATCAGCACGAGCGCGTTCTCGGTCTCCACGACCTTCCTTATCTCCGCTTCCCTGAGTATCTTTATCCTCGAGGAGAGCTTCATTATGCTCCTTGAGACCTCAATCTCCCTCTCAGTTATCTCCCCGGAGTCCAGCCTGCCCTGGCACGAGGAGCAGAGAATCCCGCTGTTAAGGCATATCCCGCATATCGGAGCTTTCATAATCAGACCACGCTATTGATTTGGATAAGCTTTTTAAATAGGTTATCCAAATTCATTTCATGAACGTTAAGTATTCTTCTTCTATAGGAAAGGCGCTCAGGTTCGCCTTCATGCCGAAGAGATGGCTTCCTTTCTTCATCCTCGACGGAGCGTTCGCCCTCCTCCTTCTCTCATACGCCTCCTCCCTGCTTCCCCTACTGTTCGGGATGCAGAACCCCCTCTCCTTCTCCCAGCTGCTGGGAACCGCTGCTCCAGCGCTCGCTCTCGCAATCCTCTGGGGCCTCGGACGCGTGTGGCTGATCGCCTCGCTTATCCGCCAGTCATGGAAGGAGAAGGAATACAGTAAGAGCTTCCGCATATCCCCTGAAAAGTATCTTCACGTTCTTGCTGCAATTGTTATTGTTGCAATAATCTCCTCGCTGGTCTCCCTCGTTCCCCTGATAGGATGGATTCTCTCCATAATCGTATCCCTTATGTTTCTCTTCGCTCTTCAGGGGATAGTGATAAAGGACAAGGGCCCGGTCGAGAGCCTGAAGGACTCCTATGCGATATTCAGGAAAAACACGCTTGACGTGTTCCTGATATGGCTGATAATAAGCATAATCTCCATTGTGATAGCGGGAGCGTTCATGTTTCCTGCTATGGCGTTTGCCCTTGGCCTGCTCTCGCCTTCCATTCACGCTGCTGCAGGAGCAACTGACACATCCTCTCTCGCAGCGCTTCTCGAGCCGCTTTTCCAGAACCTCCCTCTCCTTGCAGCCCTCGGCGCAGTAATGCTTGCAGGCCTTTCAATAACGCAGGTCTTTGGCATCAAGGCCCAGACCGAGTTCTATCTCCAGTTCAGGAAGGCAAGGAGATAACCCGGCAGCTTATCGAGCTTGCCTTTTTATTTAGCGACTCCCAATAACTCCCATGCTCATTGGAATAGTGGGAGCGCCGAACTCAGGGAAGTCAACCTTCTTCAGGGCAGTCACTCTGACAGAGGCCGAGATTGCGAACTATCCCTTCACCACGATAAAGCCGAATCAGGGAGTGGGCTATGCCACTTCGGAATGCCCGTGCAGGAAGCTCGGGGTCTCCTGCTCCCCCCAGAACTCCAGATGCCTGAACGGAACAAGGATGATTCCGGTGAAGCTTCTCGATGTCGCTGGCCTTGTTCCAGGAGCCCATGAGGGAAAGGGCATGGGAAACCAATTCCTGAACGACCTCTCCCGGGCGTCCGGCCTCATTCATGTCCTCGACGCGTCCGGCAGGACGGACTCGGAGGGAAAGCCCTCAGAGGGATGGGACCCCGCAAAGACCGTCAAGTTCCTGGAGTATGAGATAGACGAGTGGATATCCGGCATAGTCTCCAGGGCGCTTTCGAAGGTGAAGAAGGCCTCAGAGACCCAGAAGATTCCGCTCGAGAGGCTTCTGTCCCAGCAGCTTTCGGGCCTCTCTGTGAAGGAGGAGCACATAAAGGAGGCGCTCTCCCGCTCTGGACCTGAAGAGCACGGCTTCGCCTCGGAGATAAGAAGGCTCTCCAAGCCCATGCTTGTTGCTGCCAACAAGATAGACATGCCCTCCGCGAAGGAGAACCTTCCAAAACTCGGGGACGCAATACCCTGCTCTGCAGAAGCGGAGCTTGCGCTCAGGAACGCTGAGAGGCAAGGCCTCATAAACTACATCCCCGGTTCACCGGGCTTCGAGGTCAGGGGAGACCTCACCCCGGAGCAGTCCAGAGCGCTGGAATTCATACACGAGAGAGTCCTGAAGCCCTACGGCTCCACAGGAGTCCAGAAGGCGATAAACACCCTCGTGTTCGGGAAGCTCAACATGATAACGGTCTATCCTGTCTCCGACATAGGAAAGCTCTCGGACAGCAGCGGCAACGTTCTTCCTGACGCCTACCTCGTCCCCAAGGGAACCACGCTCAGGGAGTTTGCCTACATGATACACACGGACATCGGGGATTCCTTCATCGGAGGCCTTGACATCGAGAAAAGAAGGATAGGCGCGGACTATCTCCTAAGAGACGGGGACGTGGTGGAGATACTCGCAAGAAGGTAAGGCTCGTTCAGGTCAGCGCACGCATTTAATATAAGAAGTTCCAATAATTATCAATGAGAACAGTCGCTGTAACAATTACGATTCTTGCGCTTGCATTGTTTGCTCTATATCTTATGCAGAGCGCGGAACAGAGCGAAAAGCCGGCAAATTATGAAAGGAAACAGGTTTCATTCCTCAGGTGCGTGTCGAGCGAGAACTGCATGTACGCGCTGGACAGCAATGAGATTGCAAGGCTGAAATCCATGAACGTAAACGCGATAAGAATATGCCCGCTTTATGAAGCAAGGCCTGACGGAAGCATGTTCCTGATAGAGAGCAAACCTTTCTACATCAACATGATAAGAAATGCCCACAACGCCGGGTTTGCAGTCCTCCTCGAACCCAACGCGTTCCTGCCTTACTCTCAACCGCCCGGAGAGAAGCACTTAAACTCCCTTTTTGGCATAGCCTCTGAATGGGCGGATGTGGCGGAAAGCGAGGGCGTGGAAATATTCTCTCCCCTGAACGAGCCTGATGCTGTTCTGAGAGGAAGCGCGCTTGAAGAATGGATTAACATGACGTCCAAGCTCAGGAACGCATTCTCAGGAAAACTCATGCTGAAACTCGGCGGCACCGGACCGGGCGGGATAACAATACCCGACGGATACGATTATCTCGCGTTTGACATTATGTTTGAAAGGGAAGACCCTGCAGAGGCTGCCGATTATGCAATGCTTGCTGCGCAAAAGGGAAACTATCTGAAAGAAAGGTACAACCTCAGCGGTTTTGTGTTCGGAGAGGTTGGAGCACTCGCTTCGCTCCCGGAAAGCGGGCAGGCAGGAGTGTTCGAGGCAGTGCTTAATGAGACATGGGAAAACGTTGACGGCTATTGCTTCCTCGGATGGTCGGACATGGAGTTCGGATTCAGAGGCAGGAAGGGAGAGGAAGTTGTCAGGGAATGGTTCTCAAGAGAGCGGTAACAGAGGCGTTGTTAAGAATTTAAAATTTTCTCCGAAAAACACGATATGAATGCAAAATACGGCATTCTGTCCTGCATGCTTTCCATGCTTTTATCGCTTTCTTCTGCGCATGATTCCGCGGCCCTGTATCGCGGTCCGGATCCGTCAGACGCTTCTTTCCCGCGCAAATACATGCTCGCCGGGCATCCCGTGCTCTATATCCCTTCCATATCCGACCTGATGCAGCGGAATGCTGTTGGCAGCTATCGGGCAAGGGATGACGGAAGCGGATGGTTCGTGATAAGGTACGATGCTGACATGGACGGAGAAAACGAGACAACTGCATTCTACAGGCTGTTCGGGCTTTGCAAAGTCCCGGAAGGGATAGAGACAAAGAAGATTGTTCTTGATGGAGAGGAAGGAAGCCGCGTTTTCAGAATAACAGAATATCCCTGCATGTATGCGATAGACCCGGAGAGCGGCATACTCGGCGAAGAGGAAGATGTAATAATCGACCCGGACTGCAGACCTAACGGAAACGAGCTTCCTCTGGAGGAATATATTGATGGCATTCCAGGCAAAAACGATTTTAAGCCGCAAGAACGAGATTAATCATGAAGTTCCTCCTCGACGCCAACTTCCTTATGATTCCGGGCCAGTTCGGTGTGGACATATTCTCTGAACTCCTGAAGTTCGGGAAGCCGGAGCTTTACACCCTGGACAGCGTGAAGAAAGAGCTGGAACGGCTCTCCGGGGGAAGGAGCGCGGATGCGAGGGCCGCCCGGCTCGCCCTCTCCCTGATTGAGCAGAAGAACGTCCGAGTTCTTAGATCATCGGGCCTTCCCGTGGACAGGGAACTCGAAGCCCTCTCAAGGAAGGGCTATGTCGTGTGCACGCAGGACAAGCATCTAAAGAAAAGGATATTCGAGGGAAGAAGGCCTGTGGTCACGATGAGGCAGAAGAAGTATCTGACGATGCTCTCCCTTCCGCTGCTGGGAGAGGACTCCTAGTCCTTCCGGGTCTTTATCCATTTTCTTTCCTTGCCCATGATCTCCATAACATACCCGTGAAACGCCGCTGTTATCAGGAACATCCAGTAGCCGAACACGCCGAACTGCAGAAGTTGTCCGAGCCTTTCGTTCCTGTCAGAGACCTTTAATGACAGGTACGTCCCGGGTATGGATATGAACAGCCAGACCGAAAGCATGGAAGCCATAAGATTTCCCATCGCGGGAATTCCGGCGTACTCGAAAAGCCCGATGACGCCCTTGTCAAAGAATAGGAATGAATAGAAGCCAAGGAGCATGAAGAATCCCGGGCTCACGAGACCGGCGAAGGAGGAACGGAACCTCTGCAGAATGGATGCTATAAGCCACACCCCGAAGAAACTGAACGTGAGCATCGCTTTCAGGAACCCGGGATGAGGTATGTTTATCCCGGACAGCATGGAGAACAGAAGGCCGGAAGTGCTCACGATGAAGGCTATGGGAAGTATTATATTGGCGAACCAGAATGGATATAGAAGCGTTGCGGCCATCCCGTACCTCGGCCTGCCGACCTTGTGCCTGTGGAGCCACGTAACCTGCATGTTTCCTCTTGCCCATCTCACCCTCTGGTTCCACAGGTCCCTGAGCTTCCTCGGCTCATTCGACCACACCCTGACGCTCACGTCATACCTTATCTTCCATTTCGTTTTCATGAGAATGTCAAAGCTGAGGTCGGTGTCCTCGGCCAGAGTCCTTGCGCTATAGCAGCCAAGACCCTCTATCACTCCCTTCCTGAAGAAGCTCATTCCTCCAGGAACTATGTAGTGAGCCCCAAGGACATTGTACCCCCGTCTGTGAAGGTTCTGAGTGGATTCGTATTCATAATCTATGAAATCGGTTATCACCCTTCTCTTGCGCGATTTCTTGACAGAGGCAAATCCTATCACGACTCCAACCTCGGAGTCGGCGAAGTGCTTCACTCCCTTCTCGAATATATCAGGGCTTATCTCTATGTCGCCGTCTGTTATGAGATATACGTCTCCCTTCGCGAACCTTATCCCGTCGTTGAGGGCATAGGATTTACCTTTCCCGCCTTCCTTCCTGTTCACAAGTGTGACATTCCCCTTTCTTCCTTTGACCACTATCGCTTTCCCTGTTTCCGCATCCACTATCCTGCATGCGTACCTTTCCGCTATCTCTCTTGTCCTGTCAGTCGAACCGTCGTTCACAACGATCATTTCCTTCAGATTTTCCGGATATGTCGTTTCCAGATACTTCTTTATTGTTTTTTCTATGAACTGACCCTCATTGTAGGCAGGGACTATGAACGACACCTTTGGCCTGTAACTCTCATCCAGAAAGTAGCGGCTGTGTTTTATCTTGTTCAGGAACGCGAGCAGGGATGCGAGCACTCCGATGAACACGACGGCATACGCGCTGTATATCACAATCGAAAGAACGGCTTCTGCAATCATATCCTTTATTTCCGGAAAAACTTTAAAGCCGAACGCCCCTCGTTGAAAAGAAGGTCTATTGCTGAAAGGTTTGGAACGAACCCGGGATATGCCTGCCTGTAGACAGGATGCCTGAAATCCTGGTATTCAAGAACTATTCCGTTATCCTTGAACTTTCCCTCCTCGAGATAGCATCTTGCCCCGGGTCCTGATATGAAATGCGTACCGCCCACTGTCTTCACGATTTCTATTATCATGTCCGTCTTCCTCTTTGACCTGTCAAAATCAAGCTCTGTGGACCTCACCACCTTCGTCCTTATGCCGAAGCTCTTGAGCATCCATTCTATGAGCGAGATGTTGAACTCTGCAAGCCTTTTCTCGTCCTGAGTATAAACCTCTCCGAACGACTCAAAGAACTCCTCAAAATGCGGAGCCTTTCTGTAATTATAGAACAGCGATTTCATATGCTTCTTCTTTATCCTCTCAAGGCTTCCGTTCATCACCACCTCATGGAAGGGCTTGTAGTTGAAGTGGTCGGAGACGGGCATTGTCAAATACATCCATCCGTCATGCGTCCTTATCCTGTTCCTGTGGTGCCAGTTGTCCTTTCCCTTGGAAAAATCGAGATGGTCTGCTATCACAAACACGTCTGACCTTGCAACCTTGTCAAAGAAACCTATGTACGGAAGGAAATTGGGTTGGTGTATAGATATTTTTAGCATGCTTATCGAATGTGTTTTCTGTATTAAACATATAAACTCATGTTGTTCCAGAATGCGGCATAAAATTAAATTGTTTTCGGAAAACACTATTCTATGCGTCTGCCAATTGCGTTTGCTGTGCTTCTCTTTTTGGTCACTCCTGTATCCGCAATTAACTCCAGCGGATGGAAATGCGTTCCGTCAAGCATAAAATGCCTTCCTGACAGCGCAATGGTGTGCTCCGCCAACGGGGCCGGATGGGAACCGTGCGGGGCAGAGTGCATGAAAGCATGCCCGTCACTCACTCCAGATACGTATGTCAGTGAATACGTGACCACAATGTACAGGAACCTTACTCAATGGAATGAGGGATTTGGTATACTTGGAAGGATATACTCCAGTGTCTCGAGAATGTCCGATGACTGGATTCACGGAGCGGTTGACGCGGCGGTGCTTGCTGCCATAATATTGGCAATTGTGGTATACTGGAAAAGGCTTGAGGGGTGAACGAGTGAAAAAAGGAGTGTTTGTCTTTTCTGTTTCCCCGCCTCTGCTCATCGTTTATTCTTATCTTCCACATACCACACGAACCACCTTGGGAATGCCGGACATAATCGCTAATGGTTTCCTCATATACAGGCTCTGGACCACAACGTTCGATGACAGGCACGTCCCGCTCAGCAAGGGAGAAATAGAGTGCGTGCTTTCAAGGATGCTCGATGCAGGCGACTGGCATGCCGGCTACTTCCCCCATCATCCTGCCATGTCAGATTACGCGCTTTTCAAGAACATGGAGGCAAGACAATGAGAGCAAAACTCATTATTGCCGCGATTCTGGCACTCGCGCTTACATTATTCCTTGTGCATTACAAGATTTCTTGCGTTCCCACTGGCATGAGCGAGGAGCACGTGAACTTCATTGATGACGACTGCGACCTGCTTGTGGACGAAGACTTCGTTCCATCCGAGTGCGGCAACGGGATTGTCGAGAGGTTCGAATACTGCGACGACGGCAACACCGAAAATCTTGACGGATGCAGCAGCGACTGCAAGATAGAGTCGGACAGGACGATATACGTCACTCCGTACATGGGGAACATAGACGGGGACTTCTCTGACAACTGGTATCACTTCTATGACATGATAATCGAGTTCCACGACAGGAATGCCATACCGTCGGGGTTCTCCATATACCCCGCATCAATACATGAAGGGCCTTTCGCCGACAGGTTTGCAAGGATGTACAGGAGCAAATACATAGAGTTCGTCCAGAAGTCATTCACCGGAAACGAGATTGACAGAAACATGGACAAACTCAGCTTCGAGGAGCAGAAAATGATAATAAAGGCCGGCCAAGACTACTTCAGGGAGATTGCGTCCAGAATCCTCGGGACAGAGAGTGTGAGCGTTCCGGTCGCATACAACCAGCCTCAGGGAAGACTGACCGAAAGCATACGCGACGCCCTCAGAGAGCTTGGATTCAGGATATTCTTCGACATGTATGTAACCGAGGTGGGTCCTGTGAGGTCCACACCGGATTTTGATGTGGTGCAGTATGGAGCAGGATTCACAAAAAGTGGAGATTCGGGAAGGCGTACAGTGTTCAGGAGCCCGGAAGAGATAATAAGCGATATCAAGAACTATTCTCGGGAGGATGTGTACATGCTCTATGTGAACGGAAGGAAGGTTGTTCCTGTCTGGGTCCACCATTCCGACTTCGAGGACGCACTGGCGGACAACGTGATAAACGAGACTAAATGGAAGATGTACACGAAAACGATGCTCATGCTCAAGGAGGATCCGGACATAGTGATTCTGACTCCCAGCCAGCTGTATGAAGCGAGGCGCGTTTCGAAATAATTATTTATAAATTTAACTTCCATAGATGATATTACTAAATGATAGGAAATAAATGTTTAAACATATACGATATCCGGTGCTATGGATGCAATACAAAGAGTCCTCTTTCGAGAAGGAAGGAATCGATGACGTTCTTGCGTCCCTGATAACCCAAAAGGTCTATTCAAACAAGCACAGGTGCGGAATACTCTACCTTCTCCGGAAGTGCGAGGGAAACAGAATGAAGGCAGAGAGCATAGCGCGCAGGCTCGGCATAAGCCACAGAACAGCGCTTTATCATCTCGGAATACTTGAGGAGATGGGTTTTGTTGAGGTCAAGGAGTTCCGAAGAATGGGAAACAGGCTTTTCAAATCCGTATGGGGAATAACCGAGGGAGAAGATACCGAACTCGTGGTCAGGGAGATCGAAAACCTGTTCGGAAGAGAGGAACTGGAGAGCATGGTAAACATGAACAGGGATACCAGAAACAAAAGGTGAAGGCGGTTCGCTGTAATCCTTTAATTACTTTCTCCAAAGAATGTATATGCGACATCATATTCTGCTCTTGGGATGCGTTGCGTTCCTGCTGCTCTCTTCCTTCGCAATCAGCGCGTCAGCAGGGTCTCATTCTTCAGCCAGCGAAGCCATTGAAATGGTTCCTGTCATAATAAAGCTCAGGCATTCCCTTCCGATGGATTCCGTCTCCTGGAACAAGGGGATTCTTGGTGCAGGAAACTCCGGACCCTCCTCAGATATCATAAGCGAGATAAGGGAATCCGGGGGTTCGGTCAGTCACAGGTACAGAATGCTGCCTGCCCTGTATGCAAGAATACCGCGCTCCCTGCTCGATAAGCTTTCCAGCAACCCTGCTGTGGAGAGAATATTCATAAGCAGGACATACAGGGTGTTCCGCTCGAACGCGACGCCTCTTGTGCGCGCAGACTCCGCGTGGCTCAACTTCTCTGTGAACGGTTCAGGGATTAACATATCCATTATAGACACGGGAGTGTTCAACCACACGGAGTTCCGGTCGCCTGACAGGATAATCAGGGAAAAGTGCTTCTGCTCTGTCTCGGACAACGGCAATGGAGGGTGCTGCCCTCCTGATTACTACAACGAAAGCGGTAACGCTACTGATGACAACGACCATGGAACCCATGTCGCAGGGATAGCAGCTGGAGAGGGGGGCCTCGGTCACGGTTACGGAGTCGCAAAGGGAGCGAACATATTCGCTGTAAAGGCCTGCAACGCAAGCGGGTGGTGTTCAGACTCTGATATAATAAAGGCTATTGAATGGTCCATAGAGAACGGGGCGAACGTGATAAGCATGAGCCTCGGCGGGCCTGTAACGAACGACTGCTACGAGGATGCCCTTCCCACATGGGTGGACAACGCGACGGAGCACGGAGTTCTTGTGGTCGCGGCAGCGGGAAACTGCGGAAGCGGCGGAAACGGATGCATTGGTTCGGGCCACGGAACTATAGAGTCTCCGGGATGCGCCAAGACCGCCCTGACTGTGGGCGCAACGGACAACAACGACACCCTCGCTTACTTTTCCTCAATGGGCCCCACAAAGGACAACCGGACCAAACCAGACATAGTCGCCCCGGGAGAGGGGATAGACTCCACAGTTCTTAATAACGGCTACTCCGTAAAATCCGGCACTTCAATGGCCACGCCTTTTGTGTCCGGAGCAGCAGCTCTCCTTATGCAGAGATACCTTCTCGATTTCGGAACACTTCCGGAACCCGCCTTCGTGAAGGCAGTCCTCATGGCGTCGGCGAACGTGTCGGGAATGAACTCCGCGGGCTTCTTCCAGAGGAACAACGACTACGGTTCCGGAAGGCTTGATGCCTACGAGGCCCTGTCCATAATGAACCATACCATAAACAGGACAATCTCCCAGTCAGAGACCCACCGCTTCGTTCTCAACTCAACCGGAACCGTGAAGCTCCTCCTGTACTGGCAGGAGAACGAGACGTTCTCGAACGACCTCGACCTTCTTGTTGACAACGGCACCGTGCATTTCAACCCCACAGACGCGAGCGACTCTGTGGAGGAGGTGATACTCTACGCAAACCAGGGAGTTGCGGGCGTGTCAGTGAACGGAACGCTCGTTGCATCATCGCAGAAATATTTCCTCTCCTCCAGCGTCCCTCTCTATGAGGACGCCTCTCCGCCCTTGTGGTCCTCGATGCAGAACGCCACGCCTCAGGAATACAACGGGTCGCAGGAGTCCGTGTTCTATGTAAACTGGAGCGACGACTTTTCGGTGGGCCAGGTCCTTCTCGAGGCCAACTGGTCAGGCTCTGCTGAGAACTATACAATGTCCTATGAGAACGGAAGCTATGTCTTCAGGGCGGTCCTTCCGGCAGGAAGCTTCTACTGGAGGAGTCATGCAAGGGACATGTCCATGAACTGGAACTCCTCGCCAATCCGGGAGTTCTCCATTCACAAGGCCGGTACTCTCCTCTTCCTCTACGCAAACGGCACACCCGGAAACGCCACTGCGGTGTACGGCAACGTGACGAACGTGACAGGGTTCAAGAACCACCCGGAAGGGTCGCTCTCCCTCTACCTGAACGGAAGCCCTGTATCCAACCCGCACGCAGAGAAGCTCAGTGCAGGCTACTGGAACTACACTCTCATCTTTCCCGGAAGCCAGAACCATTCCTCGAACCAGACCTCCCTCTTCCTCCTTGTGGAGAAGGCAGACCCCGGGATGACCCTCCTCCTGAACGGCCAGGAGTCAGACAACACAGTCAACCAGAGCGACGCGGTCAACATGACGGTCTATGCACCCTCAGGAGGGAACGTCTCCCTCTACGTTGACGGCTCCCTTTATGCCTACGGTCCCCCGCCGATAGAAAACATATCCTCCTTTCTTCCAGGAGTGTATAACGTGACCTCATACTATTCCGGAAGCCAGAACTACACAGCCTCTTCCGCAACCCTCTGGCTCACAGTCAACGACACGGAATATCCCCAGATAACGGGCGCTTCCCTTTTTCCTCCGCTCCTGCTTGCCGGCGAGGGGGTAGGCGTCTCCGCCCTTGTGTCCGACCCGAATCTCGACAGCGTGTGGTACGTGGTGTCAAACTCGAGCTGGAACGAGAGCGTTTATCTCGGAAACCAGAGTTCGGTGAACTCGTCCTATCCGACTGCGGGCCTCGCTCCCGGAAACTATTCCATTACCCTCCGCGCGAACGACAGTTCCGGAAACGCAGCCTCCCTCCATATAGGAGAGTTCCTGATATCCCCTCCGTCAGAACCGGTGATAACGCTTTCAGACCCGGAAGGGAATCCTCTCAACGCAACCTCGATAGCAATCCTTTATCCGGGCACCGGGGTTCCGAGAAACCAGTCTGGCGGTTCCCCAAACCTCTCTGTCTCCCTCCCCTCCGGGGAGTGGGACGTCTTCATACAAGCGGAGGGGCTCAACCTCACCCTCGGTTCGGTCAATCTCTCCGGAAGCGTCTCCCTCAACATAACCGTCAACGGCAGCGTTGCCCTTTCAGAAATCCCTGGAGCATATCCGATAAAGACCGTGTCGGCAGAGTCCTCCTCCAACTTCTCCCTCGCCTCCCTGTCCTTCGGGTATGACGACTCCCTTTTTATCAGGGAGTCCCGGGCCGCGCTTTTTGCCTGCCACAGCTGGAATTCCTCCCTCTCCTCCTGTTCAGGCTCATGGGAGAACATCACAGGCTCCGGCGACATAAATGTTTCCTCGAACACCGTGACACTGAACACGTCATCCCTGTCCGCGTTCTCCCTCGCGGAAACCTATTCCTGCGGCGATTCCGTTATCGATGAGGGAGAGCAGTGCGACGGCCAGAACCTCGGAGGCTCGACCTGCTCCTCCCTCGGATACGCCGGCGGCTCTCTCTCCTGCTCCTCCTGTTCTCTCGACGTCTCAGGATGCATATCCTTCTCAGGCGGGGGCTCATACTCCCTCCCGGCGTCCCCGGGTCCGGTAATCCTTGAAGCAGGGCCCCTCTCCCTTCTTGCAGGAACCTCCGGAAACGCTACGCTAAAGCTCGGGAACGCAGGTTCAGCTGCGCTGAACCTCTCTCTGAATGCTTCCACAAACTGTTCCGGCTGCCTGCTTTCTAACAGCATGGAAGTTTTCCTTTCTCCCGGAGAGGAGAAAACGCTTTCCTTCACTGTGAACGTTCCCCAGTCACATCAGCCGGGAGAGTACTATATTAACTATCAAGTATTATATAGAGGGGATGCT
>WAQT01000017.1 GCA_015520105.1 Candidatus Aenigmatarchaeota archaeon | reverse complement strand
TTCGCAAACACAGCGAAGCTCTCCTTCCTCCCCTCGCTGTTCCACTCCACATGCCTTGACTTCTCGAAAAGCTCCTCAACAACCCTCTCCGCATTCACCCTGTCCTGCCACTTGCATTCAGCGAAGAGTATCTCCCTGCTCTGCTCGTTCAGGCATACAATGTCTATCTCCATCTCCTTTCTCCTTCCGTCTTTGTTCCTGTAATATCCCCACCACCTTCCGCATTTCTGAACCGGGAATATTCCGAGTTTTCTTGCTATCTCCTCTCTTATCAGCCTCTCAAACCCCCTGCCCACAAAGGAAGAGAAATCCCTCTCAAGAACACGATAGACCCTTTCCTTCTCCTCTATCTCTATATCAGACCTGTACGGCTCAAAAAACGTGAAATAGAACCTGAAGAAATTATCCGAGACCGAGTAGATGGATTTCTTGGTTTTTGTCATTGTCACCGGCGTCTCCCTCTCAACGAAACCCAGATTCATCAGCGTCTTGAGGTATTTGTCTATATCCTGAACCTTTATTCCGGATTTATTGGCTATCTCAACCACCTTGGTGCTGCCGGATGCGATTGCTGACAGAATGCTTTTGTAAACCCCGGGTTCTCTTAGCTCTTCCTTGAGAAGAAAATCCACTTCCTCGTACAGCCTGCCCCTCTTATTCAGTATCTCCCTTTCTGCGTTCTGTATTGCCGAAAACGAGTCCGAGAATTTCTCCATATAGAAAGGAATCCCTCCCAGAACCGCGTAAAACTCTATGTTTTTTTCAGTCGTGTTCTTCGGAAAGAACTCGTAGAAACTTTCAAAAGGCAGAGGATTGAGTCTTATATGCGCTGTCTTTCTTCCATAGAGCGGGCTTCTCTGCGAGAGAACTCCTCTCTCCATCATGCCCACGCTTGAACCGCAAAGTATGAGAAAAATGTTCGTTGCTTTGAGAATCTCGTCCACTATCACCTGAAATATTGAAGGCACGCTCTCGTCCTTCTCAACAAGATAGGAAAACTCATCAAGGACAACAACAAGCCTCTTGTTTCCGGTTCTCCTTGCAAGATGAGAGAATATTTCTTCCATATCCGTTGCCGCTATCTCCGGCTCGTTGAGGTATTCGCTTACTTTCTTCCTGAATCTGAAGGCGTTCCTTTCTGTTCCTCCCCTGTCGCACAGGAAATAGATATGCGGCTTGTCCCGAATAAACTCCTTAATAAGCTCTGTCTTGCCCACCCTTCTCCTGCCATATATCACAAAGAATGAAAACCCTTTCTTGGAGTAGTATTGATTAAGGAAATCAAGCTCTGCCTTTCTGTCTACAAATTTCAGGTTCATAATGATTAGGATTGTATTCCTAATATTTAAAGTTTTCCTCAACCCTTCTTCAAACCCCTCTCCAAATCCTTCAAATCAAAGCAGAAAACCCTCCTGCCCCGGAATTCCTCGGTTTTCCTGGCGAAGGACTTCGCAAACACAGCGAAGCTCTCCTTCCTCCCCTCGCTGTTCCACTCCACATGGCGGACTTCTCGAGCCTCTTTGCTCTTCAAACCGATGGACTCTAAATAATCTCACCTCTTCCAGCGGCTCATTCTCCAGAGAGCGCGCCGGAGATTATTATTTAAATTACTGCAACAGAAGTTGAATCATGAACTCGAAACTCGAGGAGAAAGCAAAGAAGAAGCTCAAAGAAGGCTGGCTGCGCTCGATAATGAGCATAGAGGTTCTCGCTGTCACAGAGGAGGCTGCAAAGAAGGCCCTTGAGAAGCACGTGGAAAAGATGGAGAGAGAGGACAAGACCCTTATAGTGAAGAAGCACTTCCATGACGTCATGAAGGTTGAGAATCCCCTTCCGAACGTGCCTGTTGCCTATTCCTATGTGGTTGAGCTTGACGTCCTCACCGAGAACTTCGACAAGGCCGCATACCTCGTGATGACCTACGCTCCGTCGAGCATAGAGATAATAGAGCCTGACCACATAAGGATGGATTCAGGAGAAGCACAGGGGATTCTGAACTCCATAGCGGAGATGCTCCACAAGTTCGCCGCAGCCGGTATAGGCGGAGTGATGATAGGCACCTGACCGTTAGAGCGCAGAAACATTTATAAATACCAACTACAAAGTGACAACAAGGTGATAATATGCCATTGAATCTTGAAGAGGACAGGAAGCTCCAGAAGGAGTTCGGGAGGAACGTTCTCGAAAACGGAGGCCTCTACAAGACTCTCTCAGAAGCCTACAGGAGCGCAGTCAGGGCAGAAGAGGAGAGCATAGAGGGCGTGTACACAGGCAACATCCCGCGCATCTACCTCGGAAAATCGCGATAAGCCGCAATCATTCCCCAACCATTATTCTTGTGTCCACAGCCACGGCTTTCTCATGGTCAGCCAGGAGAGGGTTTATCTCCATCTCCTCTATCTCCCCGTGCCTCTCCATTATTCTCGACACCGCCAGAATCGTATCCTCAAGCGCTTTCATATTCACGGGCCTCATCCTCCTGAACTCCTGAAGGACCGGATACCCCTTTATTTCCCTTATCATCTCTCTTGCGTCCCTCCTTCTCAGAGGAGAAAGCCTGAAACTCACGTCTTTCAGGACCTCCACGAACACGCCTCCCAGACCGAACATCACAACCGGCCCGAATTGAGAGTCTCTCCTCGCACCGACTATCAGCTCCCTGACCTCCCTTCCCCTCACCATCTTCTGGACAATCACACCGTCTATCCTTCCAGACGGTTCCGCTCTTCTCGCATTCCTCATGACAGAATCATATGCGTGCCTCACCTGGTCCTCGGTCCAGAGGTCGAGAGCGACGCAGCCCGCATCGGTCTTGTGCACTATGTCCGGGGAGGATATCTTGAGAACCACCGGGTATCCCACCCTGTTCGCATAAAAAACAGCATGTTCCTCATTCTCGGCTATCAGCCTTTCCGGAACTTTTATGCCGTGCCTTCTCAGAATCCCCTCGCTTTCCCTGTCGCCGAGTTTGCGCATACTATATTATTATCCGCCTCCAATATTAAACTGACTGCGGGAGGCAGGAATAGCATGAGCGGGACAGAAAACTACACCGAAAGCAGGGAAACCATTCCTGTAATAACCTATACTCTTATATCCGCCAATGTCATAGCATTCCTTCTTGTGTTCTCCCTTCCCGAGAAAGGAATCGAGAATGCCTTCTCTCTCCTCTCCTTCTCCGGAAACGCAGGTCTCTGGACATGGTTGACGTCGCTCTTCCTTCACGTGAGCGCTTCACACCTCTTTTTCAACATGCTTGGCCTCTACTTCTTCGGCAGGACGCTCGAGAACGAGATAGACAGGCAGTGGTTTCTTGCGATATACTTCCTGAGCGGAATCATAGGGAACTTCGCGTTCATGCTCACGAGCAGCCAGCCCGTTGTGGGAGCTTCAGGCTGCGTGTTCGGAGTGATGGGAGCGGCAATGCTTATAAAACCCCTGAAGAGAATACACCTTTACCTTTTCCCTCTCCCTCTCAGCGTGGTCGCCCTCACCTTCGTGATAGTGGAATCCTTCATAGTGTTTTTCAGACCCGAGAACCTTCCCGCAGAAGCCAGAAACGTGGCAAACGTGGCCCACATAGGAGGAGCAATAACAGGAGCCGTGTTCGCCTTCTTCTACGACCCGAAGAGGTCAGCGAAAGGCGTTCTCATGCTCATCCTCTCACTCGCGATTCTCCTGATATTCGGCTCTGTGATAGGCCTGATAGCATCTATCTCCTCCTTCGTGTTCGGCATAGTTGAAAGAGCGATAGGCCTCGTCCTCTACGGTCTCGCGAAGCTAATCTCTCCCCTCTGGGGATAACTCACTCATCGATTCTGGATATGTCAACAACCTGAGGAGGCATCTCCAGCGTCTTTATCACTTTCTTCTCGCTGAAATCCGGCGGGATGTAATCCCTCACTATCCTCTTCCTTTCCTTATAGGTCACTGAAACGATATCGCCAATCTCTACAGAATCTATGTGATGAAATTTATCCGATTTGAGCACAATCCCTTCAGGATTCCCGTTGCTGCAAGCCTTTATCAGGACGCATCCGCCGGGAACGAGGCCGAAAAGGTCTATATTATCAGACTCTCCTGATAAAGGAGAGAGCGCATGGTTCTTGTAGCACACCTCTCCTTTGGCCTCTATAGGGTCGGATTCCCTTTCTTCGTACTCCTTTGTCAGTCCCGCATAATAAGCGCATCTTTTCATAAAGCTGCAAACGTCCATGCAAATATTTGTCCAGTAAGATTTTAATCGCTATCCCCCGGTCAAAACATTCTCGGAAACGTTTCTCACATCAGCTGCCGTTCTATAAATCGCAGCAAATAATATCCCCAACTATCCGGTTCCTGCGATAATTGTTCTGCGAAGTCTGGAGCGGCAGGTTGTTCTGCGAGCGCGTCTAATAATTCACTCCCGATATCGGTTTTCAAACAGGAAAGAATCAATAAACATGACTGAAGCATCTTCAGGCCGAGATTTCCGTTCCGTATCGGTTTTGCGTTTCAGGAGAGGTTTGCGTTCACTCCGGTGGTTAATCAGACGCGCCCGCTGTTCTGTGCTGTTTTATTAACATACGGAATAAATATTAAATGATGCTCAGGCTTTACAGAAAGCTCTCTGTCAGGATGTTCGGGTGGCTCGCAAGGATTACTGAGAACAGTTTTTCTTCAATCGAGCCGCAGCTCAGGTCAGCAGGAATCTCCATGCTCCTCAGGACATGGGTCTCAATAGTCTACATGACAGTGTTCCTTGTCTATTCAATCTCACTTGCGCTTGTTCTGTCCCTCCACCTTGTTATAGGATTTGAGGGTATAGAGATGATTTATTATATAATCTTCGTTCCTGTTCTCACCGCATCCCTCGCATTCCTCACGATATACCTTTATCCTGCCCAGAAGGCCAAGTCAGCCGCCAAGTCTATAGAGAGCAACCTCCCATTCGCTCTCATACACATGAGCGCCCTCTCCTCCTCAGGCATACCTCCGGAGTTCATGTTCGAGCTTCTCTCAAGATTCCGCGAGTACGGTGAGATGTCGCGGCAGATGGCCCTTGTGAGCAGGAACATAAAAACCTTTGGCATGAGTTCCGTTGCTGCCCTTGCCAATGTTGCATCCACCACACCCTCAAAGACCCTCAAGCAGATACTGAACGGGATTGCCTCGATAATAGAGAGGGGCGGAAATCTCGAATACTACCTGAACGAGATGTCCGAGAAGACGCTCTTCGACTACAGGATGAGAAGGGAGAAATACTCGAAGACGCTCTCCACGCTCTCCGATGTCTACACTGCGCTGCTCATCACAGCCCCCTTGATGCTGATTTCAGTGGTGGTGATGATGAACATGATAGGAGGCGACATCTTCGGTCTCGGCATAGGAGAGAGCATGATTCTCATGATAGGGTTCGTGGTCGCGGCTAACGTTATCTATCTCGCATTCCTAGAGATGAGCTATCCCGGAAAGTAAATAAAGATGTGGCGTCTTTGGTTTTTCTGAGAACTTGCTTAGGGTAAGAATGAACCACCTTATTTAACAATTTGATGGGTCATCATCGCAATAGTTGTCAACAGTCCTGACACCAGTGACCAGCCCATTGGAAATGTCAAGATACGTATCTCTAGAACCGTAACAGGCGCAATCTTCCCTCCATACGAGAACAGAACCTGTGTACCCCTTCAGGTCGCTCAGGCATGTCCCGGACTTTATGCACATATCGTTTGCCCTTATGTTTCCGGTGGCTTCCACGTCCCCGCCAGTGATATAGAGCGTATCGGCGTTGTCAAGGTAGAGATTCACCCTGCTTCCGCCGTTGCCTGAGCCGAAGTATGCCCCTCTTTTGTTGTCTTCCCTTCTCACCTCGAAATATCCGTAATGCGTGTTGTCCGTAGACCTCGCTGTGTGGTAATATCCTGTTCCCGATATCATTGTCTTTCCGTCCACAATAATCCCGCCATCTGCCTGGAGAGAGCCTGTCGCGTAAACATTTCCTTCAACCTTGAGCTTCGATGAGCCCGGATTCGTCGTGCCTATTCCAACACTCCCTCCGGAAATAGTGAGAGTCCCTGCTATCGTTCCCTCTCCTATCTCCTCTGCGTTGTGGCCCACAACAGCTGGATTGTTCCCTCCGTATGCTATGGCGTAATTCAGCCATGTCAGAATCAGGAGTGAAGCGAGAATATAGGCCGTGTGCCTCTTCTCAATCGATATTTTCAGTTCCATTAATTAATTATTGTCTAACCATAATAAATATTAAACTGCTTCTTCTGTCGTCCGGATGCATTCAACCAGCGGATGCAAAAGAGAAACACGTCGCCCCTCTCCCGCAAGACTCAACAAAGCACAGGTGCATATCTTTTTAAATATAACACCCCAACTATCACTGAATGTCAAGAAAAAGATACAAGGGAATGGAAGACAAGGTCGTTCCCGGGACTGATTCTGACGCGGGCCATGACCACAGCCAGATGGAAGACATATTCCACAGAAAGAAGCACTACATCGCGATGGTTGCGGCCGCATTCTTTGCGATAGGCGTAATCATTTCTCCGTTCACGGGAATAAGCGGCCTGCTTATAGGAAAGCAGCAGGCGTCGTCCGGAGCCGCAGCGCCTGACGAGGTCGGAAGCAAGGTTGTGGACTTCATTAATACCTACCTCGTCAAGTCCGGCGGGGTCACGCTCAAGTCAGTGGAAGAGGAGTTCGGCCTCTACAAGGTGACCACTGAATACCAGGGAAAGGAAATTCCTGTGTATGTCACGAAGGACGGAAGATATTTCGTCCAGATTCAGGGCGTGGTTGACCTCGACAACCCGCCGGAAACAAACCAGAACGAGCAGCAGACACAGCAACCCCAGCAGACAGTACCCAAAGCAGACAGGCCGAAGGTCAACCTCTTCGTGATGTCCTACTGTCCCTACGGTCTCCAGATGGAGAAGGCCATGCTTCCTGTAATGAAGCTTCTCGGCTCAGAGGCGGACATCAGCATAAACTGGGTGCAGTATGCGATGCACGGGAAGAAGGAGATAGACGAGAACACGAGGCAGTACTGCATACAGAAGGAGCAGGGAGACAAATATCTTGACTACCTGACGTGCTTCGTGCAGAGCGGCGACGCCCAGAAGTGCATATCCGAAGCAGGAATAGACGAGAACTCGCTCCAGTCCTGCATCGAGAGGACTGACGAGGAGTTCAACATAACAGGCTTCTACGAGGACAGGTCCACATACCTCGGAAGGTTCCCGCAGTATCCAGTAGACGCCAAGATGGCCCAGCAGTACGGAGTGCGCGGCTCCCCTACTCTCATAATCAACGGCCAGCAGGTCTCTGTGAACCGCTCCCCTGAGGACGTGAAGAAAGTGATATGCTCTGCCTTCAACAACCCGCCGGAGGAGTGCAACCAGACGCTCAGCTCCTCTGCGGAGAGCCCGGGAATAGGCCCGCTCGGTCAGGAATCCGCCTCCGGAAGCTCGTCCAGCTGCGGCGGATAAAATTCAAAAAATTCTCTTCCTTCTGGAAAAAACTCTTATTCCTCCTTCTTCCATAGCAGAAGGCTCTCCCTCGCGATGCCGACCTTCTCCACCCTGTGGCGTGTGCACCACCTCTTGTTCAGCACAATAATGTTCTTCACTGTGAAACCCGCGTTCTCGGCAATCCTGCTCAGGAGTATGTCCGACTCCACCACCCTGTCGGGGAAGCAGCCGTTCCCGACGACAAGAGCGACCCTCCCGCCGCTCCTGCACACCCTGTGCATCTCCTCAATAGCCCTCTTCATGTCAGCGAAGTAGGGAACCGCTCCCTCAGGAAGGCTGTCCGCATCTCTGCCAAGAGCATCCTCTATCTCCTTCCTTCCGGTCCCTTTCCTGTCCAGCGAACCGATGTATGACCTGACAGGCGGAATCCCTTTCATGAACCCCAGAAACAGCCTCTGCTCTATCTCGTAAACCCTTGTATATTCTATCTTGTTGAGATATGGAGGAGAGGTTATCACCGCGTCCACAGAGCAGTCCGGAAGGGGGAGAGACCTCGCGTCCCCGAACCCCACCCTGGTTTCGCACTCCCTCGTTTTGAAACCCTCCAAATCCCTTATCATCCTGTGCACCTGCCTCCTGAACATCTGCCTGAGAGGCGGAACATGCCTCTTCCTGAATCTCAGCACAGCGCCGTCCTTGAACACATAGCTCGCTTTCATCGCCGCATTCATCAGGCCAAGGAGAAGAAACTCCCTTACCTTCTCGTCCTCAATCCCCGCTATCTCCTCCCTGAACAGGATTATGTCCTCAAGAGTCTCTTTCTTGAATGTCCTCCGTATAAGCCTGTCCTTCGGAAGGGAGATTCTCCTGAATCTTGTCTCCAGAATCTCTCTTGCGCTCTCTCTCAAAATCCCGGTGTCGTAGTCCCTTGTCTTGACAGAGGATACGAACACAGAGACAGGATGCACGTCGAAAGCGAAGCAGTTCATCCCCATCTCCCTGCACGCCAGCGGAGTCGTCCCTGCCCCGCAAAATGGGTCGAGCACAACACTCCCCTCTCCGAGGGAGAACGTCTCCGCGACCCTGAACACAAGCTCCCTCGCGAAGCCCTCCTTGTAGTAGAACCAGTTGTAGACAGGAAGCCGTTTGTTCGGAACAAACGTGGCGAGCTTTCCCCACTCCAGCTTCTCGCTCATCCTGTACATAACCATTCACCGAAATCGTTAAATATTCGTTTCCCAATAAAAATACTCAGGTGAGAGCATGCTGATATGCGTGGAATGCGGACAGGATTTCGAGGACATGAACATGGGAGTCAGCTACTTCATCTGCCACGAGTGCATGATAGAGCTTGAGTAATTATTTCCCCATTCTTGTTTTCTTACCCGAACCCTTGGATGCTGACGGTTTTGTCTTGCCCTTCTTCTCGAACCCGCAGCGGATGCACATTCTCCACGGCCTCTTCCCCCTGCTCTTCACGGATATCATCTTCAGGCCGCACTTCTTGCACTGCCTTGATATAACCGTTATGTAACCGAACTGCGGGAGGGGAAATGAATTGCTGCACGTGGGGTAGTTCGTGCAGCCCACGAACCTTTTCCCGCTCTTCTTGGAATGGATTATCCTCAAATCACCACCGCACTTCTCGCACTTCCCCACAGTATGAATGTCCTTCTCATACTCCTTCACCGCCTCCAGAATCTCCCTGCCTATGTCAACCTCATGCTTCCTGAAATCCGAAAGTATTCTCTCCAGCTCTCTCCTTGCAGCCTCGAGAATCTCCTCCCTCCTCTTCTTTCCCTTCTCTATGCTCTCCATTTCGCTCTCAAACCTTCTCGTGAGCTCAACAGACACTATCTCCGGCGAGTGCTTCTCCAGCGCGCTAACCACAGCCTCGCCGAGCTCTGTCACCTCTATCGACCTCTCCCTGATGTATCCCCTGTCGTAGAGAGTCTGAAGAATCTGCGCCCTGGTGGCCTTTGTTCCGAGACCGAGATTCTCCATCTCCTTGAGTATCGAGGCCTGAGAGAACCTGCTTGGCGGCTGGGTCTCCTTGTCAATAATCCTTATCTCTCTGTTCTCCACGCTTTCTCCCTTACCAACCTCCGGGAGTGCCTGTTCCTTGAACCTCGCGTAGGGCTTGTAGAACTCTATCCAGTTCTCCTTCAGCGTGGTCACTCCGTTCGCCGCGAACCTCTCCCCATTTATGTCTATCTCAATCCTCACCTGCTCCCTGACTGCTGCCTCCCCGAACACCGCAAGGAACCTCCTCACTATCAGGTCGTAAACTTTCTTTTGGTAAGAATTCAGACCCTTGGGCTTGCTCCCTGTCGGGTATATAGCGGGGTGCGCGGGGTCCTCCTTCTTCCCCTCGTTCGGCTTCAGGAATCCCTTGGAAAGAATCTTCCCGCACAGGGACGAATAGGCGTCCTGCTGGGAGAGGGATTCCAGTATCCTTCGATACCCTATCTTTCTCGGCAGCTTCTGGCTGCTCGTTCTCGGATAGGATATCAGCGCCTGCTCGTAAAGCGACTGCGCTATGTCAAGGGTCTGTTTCGGGGAATATCCGAAAAGGGAATATGCTTCCCTCTGCAGGCTCGTGAGGTCGAACGGAAACGGGGGGTTCTGCCTGACCTGCCTCTTCTCGACCTCAGCAACAGTCCCGTCCTGCCCTTTGCACTTCTCGAATACGCTCTCCGCCTTTTCCTTCTCCCAGAACTTGTCCTCTACATGGGATGCCTGCACCGCGTTCCCGTTTATCAGCGCATCGAGCTCCACCTCCCAGTACGGGACGGGCTTGAATCTCCTTATCTCCTTCTGCCTGTCGTTCAGTATCTTCAGGGTGGGCCCCTGCACCCTTCCGGTAGAGAGCGTCCAGAACCCTCCGGCCTTCTCAAGGGCAAGCGTCAGCGCTCTTGAAAGGTTTATCCCGAAGTACCAGTCCATCTCGTGCCTCGCGAGGCCGGCCTCTATCTGCGGGAAGTCAAGCGTCTTCATCGCATTCTCGTACGCCTCCACGAGGTCCGGTTTTGTGAGCGTGGAGAACCTCATTCTCCTTCCCTTCTCTGTCCCGCATATAAACCTCAGTATGTTGTACGCTATCACAGAACCCTCGATATCATAGTCGCATGCGGATATGAACTCGTCCGCCCCTTTCGAGAGACTCTCTATGTTCCTGTAATACTTCCTCGACCAGTCGCTCCCCTTCTCTGTGAAGCTCGGAACCCACTTCACCGAGAAAACAGGATACGTCCACTTATGGTTCTTCTTCTCTTCATCGAGCCTGAAAAGATGCCCTACTGCGGGAACAACAATAATCTCCTTCCCATTCCTGGAGATTCTGTAATAGGAAGCCCCGGACCTCTCGAGTTTCTTCACTTCTCCGTCAGCAAGAGCGTTTGCTATCTTGTTCGCAGCCGAAGGCTTCTCAGTTATTATCAACGTGTAGCCCATACCCTTAATCTATGGCTTCATTTATATTTATTTCGTCCGGGGAAAGCCGGATACCCTCTCCCAGAAGTCAGAAACCCTTATAACCTTCCCTTCCTGGAAGTGGTTTCCTATAACATGCATTCCTACAGGCATTCCCTTGTGGAGTCCGCACGGAACCGAGACGCTTGGCATGCCGGCGAGATTCTGCGGCACTGTAAGGGTGTCCATCATGTAAACCTCCAGAGGAGACATCCCCTCTATCTCTGAGAACTTCGGAGCAATCACGGGCATGGTCGGAGAAATAAGGACATCATGCGTCCTGAAAACCTTCCTGAACTCCCTGATTATCAATGTCCTGATTTTCAGCGCCTTCATGTAATACTGGTCCCTGTATCCGGACATGCGGGAGAATGTCCCGAGAAGTATCCTCCTTTTCGCTTCCTTTCCGAAATATTTTGTTCTGATTTCCGAGAAGTATTCGTTGAAGTCGCCCTTTATCTCTCCCTCAGCTCCGTACCTCATCCCGCAATATCTCGCGAGGTTCGTGGAGGCCTCGGATGTCGCGATTATATAGTAGGTCGCTATCCCCAGTTCCGTGGACGGAAGGGATACCTCTTCCCACTTCGCTCCATGGGATTCCAGTGTCCCTATTGCATCCCAAATCCTTTTCTTCACCCCCTCATCGATCCCATCGCCGAAGTATTCTTTCGGGACAGCTATCCTCACGCCTTTGATATCCTTAGCGATATATTTGGTGAAGTCTTCCCTCTTTCCCTCTGTCGTGAAATCCCTCTCATCCTTGCCCGCTATCACGGACAGCATAAGCGCTGCCTCCCTGACAGTCTTCGCTATCGGGCCTATCTTGTCAAGGGAGTTCGCGTAGTCTATAAGGCCGAATCTGGACACCCTTCCATATGTTGGGGTGA
Organism: Candidatus Aenigmatarchaeota archaeon; assembly: GCA_015520105.1. GTDB lineage: Archaea > Aenigmatarchaeota > Aenigmatarchaeia > QMZP01 > QMZP01 > WAQT01. Next base: position 6,767 of record WAQT01000017.1, on the reverse strand, counting down.
GGCCCACAACCCCGCAGAAGCTCGCGGGAGCGGATATACTCCCCCCGGTTGACTGTCCAATAGCTATGTGAGGATAGTCCAGAGCGGACACAAGAGCCGCAGCCCCGCCTGAAGAGCCTCCGCAGCACCTTGACTCATCCCACGGGTTCCTTGGCACAGAGTAGGCCGAGTTCGTGGAGAATGTCCCGAAACCGAATTCGTCCATGGAGGTCTTCCCCACGACAACGCCTCCTTCCTTCCTCACACTCGAGACAACTGCAGCGTCAAATACAGGAACGTAATCCTCAAGAATCCTGCTTCCTGCAGTGGTTCTCATGCCCTTTGTGCATATGTTGTCCTTCACAGAGACCGGAACGCCTGCAATCCTCCCTCTTCCGGGAGCGTCCAGCCCCTCTGGAGAAGCGAGCGTGACGAACACGCCATACTTTTTATTAATTCTCTTCAGTTCAATGAAAAGCTCCCGATAGAAGCTTTCAAAATCAACCTCTCCCTTCCTCACGCTTTCAGAGAACTCGATGGAATCCTTTCCCTTCCATTTACTAAGTTGGGGCATGACTTTAATTTAAGCGAATGTTATAAATTAATGTGGCAGCATGAAGATGAAGAACCCCTCGTCCGCAAGGAGGAAGAAACGCTACCTCGTGTTCAGGATTCATTCAGAAGGGAGCGTGGATTTCCACAGCATGAGGAACGCTGTCTGGAACTCTCTGCTGAACTGGATAGGCGAATCTGGAACAGGAAAGGCGAACATAACAGTGTACAGGAACCTTTACAAACCTTCCAAAGGAACAGGATTCATCCAGTGTTCCCCGAAGCATATAGATGACCTGAAGGTTAGCCTCTCCCTCATACATCAGATAGGAGACCAGCGCGTGGCCTTCCAGACCCTCCGGGTGGCAGGAACGATAAAGTCCGGAAAAAGTTTCCTCTCTTCCACAGGGAAAAGGTAATCACGTCCCGCGTTTTTCCTCAACTGCAAACTCCACTCCCAGATTCTCGAGAGAAACGCTCTCCCCGTCAAATACAGGATATATTCCTGAAACGTCCTTCACGGAAACCCTGATGTTCACGCCAGCGACATAGGAGTACGTGCACACAGTCTTTCCCTTTGAACACTCAGCCTCGGTCCTGACCTCAACGCTACCGTCTCCCTTCTCAACTTCAACCCCGTAACCACTCCCGTCCAGAGAACCTTTCACGCTTTCGATTATTTCTTCAATGCTCATCGTCTTTGGTTTCTCTCCCTCGCACTTCGCCCTGACCTCATCCGCGTTCCCGCATCCCTCAAACTCCTTCTTTACCTCCGCCTTTCTTGATTCGCTCTCAAGAATGGACGAGAGCGCGCCCTTGGCCTGATTCCTGACCTTCGCTGCCTTCGATAACAGCCCCTCGATATTTATCTGGTACGTTTTCTCTATTCCAGCCCTCTTCTCAATATGGACTGTCCCCATCCCTTCCTGTTTTCTTGTTATCTCAAAGTTCGAGTCCGGGACAGCCCTGACCTTCAGTTTCTTCCCTGCCTCAACCTCTATCCCGTATTCCGGGAGCGTTACCACGTATTCCGAGAGGAAACGGTAGTTGTTTTTTGTGTATACATGCATGTTGTCCTTTATGCTCGAGGAGAGCTTCTCCCTCGCCTCATCAAGGGAGAGAATCCCCTCTTTGAGCGTGTCGTACACAGCCTGATACACGGAATAATCCAGGGCGGCTTCCGTATAGGACCTTGCTGCCGAGAGAGCGTAGTTCGACGCGTAAACGCCGGACTGAAGTTCAGCCTTCGCCTTTATGTTCTTTATGTTCTGTCCTCCGAACCACCAGTTCAGACTCACGCTCGACACCACTACCATTAACGTCATTATGAGAAATATCATCAGAGGCAGAGACGTTTGCCCTTTCAGTCCCATTTTCTCAACTCCATGTTCGCCCTTTCCTTCCCTTCTACTGCTCCGGGAAGTGGTATCTCCGCGGAGAGAACATCCACCCCCTTCCCCTCCACGGTCCTGCACACCTCAACAGGCTCATGCCTGCAACCATCAAGCTCCATGAACGGGCAGGGGTCAACGGAATCCCTGTCTGCGAGGCCGAATCCCCCGTCTACATCCCTCCTGACTTCGAAATGAAGATGATACTCCCCCGAGCCGGAGTTTCCGGAAAGCCCTATCAACTCCCCTTCCTTCACTTTCTGCCCCTTTGCGACTTTTGCCTCATTGAGGTCACCGTATATCGTGTAGTAAACGCTGCCGCCGAAATCATGCTTCAGAACGACGTATTTCCCGTAGCCCTTGTGATTGTATGCAATCCTCCACACCGTCCCGTCAGCCGCTGCGTAAACAGGAGTATCCTTCGGAGCAGCAAAGTCTATCCCTCCGTGACAGTCGCATACTCCGTCCTTCTCCCTGTATCCAAAGCCCGAACTCACTCTTATGCCCTTCACAGGCAGCGAAAGCTTTACGTTCTCATCCCTCTCCTCAACCCCGCATTCTGCTCCATATCTCCCTTTATACTCTTCTGGAGGGTTCTTGGAGATTTTCATCTCCCCGTAAGGCCCCCTCACAGAGAGATAGTATCCGGCATAAACCTTGTCCATCATATCCTTCAGGCCTTTCAGATATGCTTTCATGCTCTCCGACTTGCTCATCGCTGCGGCTGTCCCTATGCCTTCCACCCTCTTGACCCCTCCGCTCTTGGAATTCATCAGACTCGCTATCTCGCTTCCCCTGTCATCAGCTTTGACATGGACACCCACAGAGCCTTTTATCTTGACCGCATTGGAAATTGTGTTGTAGCTGTCGAGCAGGAGTATTATGTACATTGACACGGATACCAGAAGCAGAAGAACCGCGAAGTCCACAAACCCCTTTCTCCGGTCTCTATTCCACGCTGACATACAGCCTCCCCATATAGATCTTGTCCCCGTCCTCTATGTTTGTGTACACGAAATGCTTGCTCTCCCCCTTCTCGTCGTAACCGAAATCCCACTCCTCGCCTGTTTCGAGATTCCTTATCTTCGCTCCTATGCCTGCGCCGCACAGGCCGCACGCCTTTATTCTGCATACGTCCTTCCCTTTCCACGCATCAAGATTGTCCTTCCTTATATAGAGACCCCTGTCTTTGAGGCATTCATCCACAAGATGGCTCGCATCAACCGCAAGCAAATCCTTCTCCGAGCCCACAACTATGCCGCTGAAGTTGACGAAATAGGACTGCGCGAGAAGAGCTATCCCTGCTATTGCCATGGAGAACACAAGCACTGCAAACAGCGCTGTCAGAGTCTCTGTATCCCCTTTCATGCCTTGCATGACCTGAACACCTCCGCATCGCACTTATCAGAGCAACAGTTCTCCATATATCTTGTAACTTTTGCTATGTAGTCCCGGGTCTCCTCGAAAGGAGGAACCCCTCCGTACTTCCTGACGTTCCCCGGACCCGCGTTGTACGCCGCAAGCGCAAGCTCCAGCTGATTCTCTTTTCCTTTGTATCTTTCCATAAGACCGGAAAGATAGTTTGTTCCGCACAACACGTTGGTCCTCGCGTCGGTCAGTTCCCTGCAGTCCACGCCCTCCACTTTGATGCCCTCAGCCGTGCTCGGCATTATCTGCATCAGCCCCACAGCCCCCTTCTCCGAGACAGCGCAGGAATCGAAACTGCTCTCCTTCTTTATCACGGACAGAATGAGATTCCTGTCCACACCGAACCTTTGCGATGCTTCGTTCACATAGTTGTTTATCTCCTCAATCCCTGCCTTCACGCACAGGCCTGAAAACACCCCGCTTATATCCACCTCGCTGCTTCCCGGCTTCTTCTCAATATAGACCACATTCATGCTCGACCTCTTGAATTCTTTCGTCTTCCCGATTATCCTGCTCTCCACGCTTTTGTCCTTGCCGTAATGCACCCTTGCGTACCATCCGCAGTCCTTTGTGAAAGGCACGAGTGAACATACAATTCCCTTCTTCAGGTAGACCTCAACCTCCATGGGCTTCTCAAGCGAGAGTTGCGCATACCCGCTCTCGACCCCTGACAGGGAGTTCACAGAGGATGCAATGAATCTGGAGAGAGCGATGGCCTGCGCCTCCTCTGAGGACTGCAGGGAGGGAATTATGGCCTTCTCCACGAAGGGAACGGAAAGCATGGCTATCAGGACTGCGCAGATGAAAAGAATCATCCTGTTGCTCGCGACAGTCCCTTTCATTCCTTCTCACCGCTGCCGCATCCCTTGCTCTCTGTCATGGTGAAGTAGAGCGTGCCTTCATCGGACTGATGCTTCTTCAGCTTCAGGCAGACGCTGAACGGCTTCCCGTTCGCCTCCACGTAACCTTCTTCATCGGGCTGGTTGGGCATATACATAACATTCTTTCCCCTGCTGCTCTGAAACTCTATCTCAAGACTCTCGCAGAGCGGCTTGGAAAACAACTCTTTGAATCTCCTGTCACCCTTTATAACCTTGTACACGTTCACAAAACCGCTTTTCACATCACTGAAGAAATCCTTCACCTTCTCCCACCAGCTGCTGTCCCTTCTCAGTTCCGCTTCGAGACCCTTCCACGGATATGCCAGTATATACGACTTGTAGCTTTTGTAATCGTTGCACCTGTCGTCAAATACCTCCTTATATAAATCAGGCACGTCCGATCTGTTGGCCACGATAATCCCTCCGGTGCAATCCCCGAAATGCAGGAGCATCTCCTTTGTCTCGCCCGGCCTCATCTTCCCGAGCTCGGCCTTCATGCCTTTGAGGTTCGTGTACGTGTCGTACCAGCACTTGCCGTTTATCCACCTTACCCACTGGCCGTGCGCCCATGGTATTATGAGAACAGCCAGTATCACCACAGTGCCTGCGAGAAAGAGCAGCACCTCTATAGAAACAGTCCCGCGTTTCATGTATTAATTATGCCTTCGGAGCCTTATATTTCTGAGAGCAAAAACAAGCGTGGTGAGAGGAATACTAGGCGTTCCGCCTCCGTTATTCCCTTTTGCAATATAACCCATTATATAATACGTTAGAAAAAGAGCGGCAATTGATATCAACACCCCTATTATGATTCTGAGCATCCAGCTGGCCTGCCCCTTTCTCATCCTAACCACCAAGATATTTCATCGCTATTATAATCATCAGAGACGCCGCAAGAATCCCGCCTATCGCATAGAGTATCCACATCTCAAAGACGTCCTCGTCTCCCTTGAGCTTCCTCCTCACGGCATCGCCTCCCCGAACCACTTGAATATCCCTCCGAGGATGTTAACAGTCCCTCCGCTCATATATTGAAGCAGAGCAACGAGTATGACGAACGCTATGAGCGCGAGAAGCGCTATCACCATCACCTTTAGGGGAAATTCCATGTTTATATTGGGTTCGGTCGCTATTTATTGCTTCGCGCCAGAAGCCACTTCCACAACGGCACAAACCTTATCTTCCTAAAATTTCAAAACATTCGACAATCAACGGCGAAAACTTTATAAATAAACAAGTTTACCTATTAACAGGTGGTTACATGGGAATGCCGAATCCCGAAGACCTCTACCAGCAGGAGCTTTTTGATGATTCTCCCGGAAGCAAGCCAAAAAAGCGCGGCATAGGAAAATACATAGCGGGCGGTCTCGGCGGCCTCGCTGTCGGAGGACTCCTTCTCTACAAGACCCTCTTCTCCCCGGACGTCATTCACGAAAGGCCGGAGTACAAGGGAGCGGAAGAGAGGTCGGTTGTCGAGCAGAAAGTATACACTCACAGCATGCCAGAAGACTTTTTCGAGATAAAAACCCTGCCAGAAGAGGAGAGGGAAGCCGCTCTAAAGGAGATTGTCAAACACAAGAAACCACCCAAACAGGGTCTCAAGCCATATCTTGATGGTCTTGCCTGGATAGATGACGATGGCTGGATATATCCTGACGATGTGGAAAGAGACAAATACGGAAGACCTCTTTACGACTTCACAGACCCCGAGCAGGTACTTCTTGCAAACTGGGAAGCTTATAATAATAAAGACCCATCACTTTTAGCAAAGGTTGCTTGGAGAACTCTGACTGATAGCAAAAGGTTAATACCAAAGGTCCTTGATATTATATTCGATTCACCTGTTATACCACAACACCGTTACAAAATACTCGAAAAGAAAGAAGCGTATGAAGGAAAGATTATTTATATAAAATGCTTCTATAAAGGGCTTGTCAGACCCGAATATCAAAGGCTTGGAAAAAACAAAAACGGCGAGTGGGAACTCTTTTAGATTTTCAGGGCCACGTTTCTGATACTTCTGCTATTACATTCAAAGTTCCTCCAGTCGCTCCTGTTACTGCCATCAGTAGAAAGGCAGTTCCACCGGTTACAAATCCAGCTACCAATGATCCTCCAACTCCTATAATAGTTCCAGCAATCTTGAGTCCGATAGAAGTCCTTGATGCCTCATTTAAGCAATAGTTTGGGTCGTATTTATCTCCCTTCTCGTGCTCTGTTATCACAATTGCTCCCGGAAGCCTGCAGTCCTTGAGTGTCACTGTATCGAATCCATTGCTTTCGGGTCCAGAATAACCAACGTACTGTCTTCGTTTATTTCCTACGCCGTTGTTTATACCAACCATATCTATTATTCCATCTTCATCATTATCAAGAAGCTCTATCCAGTAGTCTGGGCTGTTTTTGTAACTATCCACTGCTGACGGAACCTGACTGAGGGAGAACCTCTCCCCGTACCTGAAGTTCTCTTTCTCCTGGGGTCTGTTCATTATTTTTTTCAGTGCTTTGCACAGTTCGTCACTCTCATCACAGTCTC
>WAQT01000016.1 GCA_015520105.1 Candidatus Aenigmatarchaeota archaeon | reverse complement strand
ATCATGAACATGATTATAAAAAGGAAATTTTTAATATCACACGGTAACTCAGCGAGAAATCAGCGAAAGAATATCCCTTCGCTCCGAGTCCGGTATGAGACGGGTTTTGATGAACATGTGCGACTGTTATTGAGAATTCAAAACATTAAGTTTATAAATTATAATTCCATTGTCTCTATGTGGATAAGTTTGTGGTATTATGAAAAAACTTAATATCCTCTTGATCGCGATTCTGTCCACGATTCTAATCTTATCCAGCTCTTTTGCCATGGCGAAACATGACAAATCCGGGTATGGAAAACCGTTTGAAAAAATTTTCGAAATACTTGAAGAGATAAATGAGAAAATTGAATCCCTTATGAACCATCTGCTTTCTCTCAATGAAAGAATTGAAAATATAGAGGCAAGGCTTTCTGAACTGGAGAACAAAACATGCACAGGAGTAACAGATGCAGACGGAGACGGCTATGCCTCTGACGTGGACTGCAATGATAATGATGCAAGCATTTATCCCGGAGCCTCAGAGCTCTGCAACTCTGTGGATGACAACTGCAACGGCGTTGTTGATGAGAACGTCTGCGAAATTCCTGTTGTATGCGATGATGGAAATTCCTGTACGGACGACTTCTATGATTCCTCTTCCGGACAATGTGTTTTTATACCCGCTGACGGAATTCCATGCGATGACGGAAATCCGGGCACAGTCGGTGATACCTGTTTAAACGGCGTGTGCACAGGAACAATCCTTGCTGACAATGACGGCGATGGGTATCCCTCCACGACAGATTGCAATGACAACGACCCGGACATCAATCCCGGCGCGGTGGAAATATGCAACGGCATTGACGACAACTGCAACGGCCTGATAGACGAAGAACTTCTGAACTGCGTTAATGGCAACCCTATATAGTGAAACCATTGTCTCAAAGAAAACCGAGAGTCTTCAATTGTTATATGAATATTTTTATCTCATTCTACCATAACAACTGAGAAATTCAGTCTTTGTTTGCTTCTAACCTGAGTTTTAGTGCAAATCTTCGCTTTTAAGAAGATCTTTTAAATTTTAAATAACACACCGAAGCAGGAAATATATGGACGCTGAAAGCTTTATAAAGACGCTGGATGAACTTAAAGGGAGAATGATCATTGTCGAGGGAAAGAAGGACGAGAGAGCCCTTCGGAAACTCGGCATCACCAGAATCATTCCCATAAACAGCAGGCCCCTTATAGAGGTGGCCGAGCAGGCAGCCAGCTCCCCGGAGAGGGAGGTCATAATACTCACCGATTTCGACAGGGAAGGGAGAAGAATCGCATCAAGGCTTGAACGTTTCCTTCACGCAAGAGGGGTTCATCCCAACCGAAGACTAAGGTGCCGTGTTATGAATTCTGGCTGCAACAGAATCGAGGACTTTAACGTCCTCTCTAAATATCCAGAGGAGGTTGATATTCATGTCAAAATTGGCGCCCACTTCGATAAAGTACATAATAAAAGCAAGAATAAAGGCAAAAGGAGTGATAGAGAAGCCGGACATTATAGGAGCGGTGTTCGGCCAGACAGAAGGGCTTCTTGGAAGCGACCTTGACCTCAGGGAACTCCAGAGAACAGGAAGGATAGGAAGGATAGAGGTTGAGGTGAAGACAGAGAAAGGAAAGACCGAGGGGACCATAACGATACCGTCATCGCTGGATTCTTCTGAGACAGCCATAGTTGCGGCCGCGCTCGAGACCATCGAGAGAATAGGACCCTGCACAGCAGAGATAAAAATCGAGGATGTGGAGGACACGCGCGCGGACAAGAGAAGGTATGTTGTGGACAGGTCCAAAGAGATACTCTCAAGCCTCATAGACAAGGGCGTTCCGGAGAGCAGCGAGATAGCCGAGGAGATAAAGGAAGCTGTGAGGGCAAGCGAAGTGACGACGTGGGAGGGCCTCACGTGTGGCCCAAACCTCATGGACTCCGAAGAGGTGATAATAGTTGAGGGCAGGGCAGATGTGATAAACCTCCTGAAATACGGGATAAGGAACGCAATCGCTGTAGAGGGAACCTCGATGCCTCCTGCTATAAAGAAGCTTGCGAAAGAGAAGAACACCACGCTATTCGTGGACGGCGACAGGGGAGGCCAGCTCATAGCGAGAGAGCTCACCTCACTGGCTGACATAGACTACATAGCAGTCGCTCCGGAGGGAAAGGAGGTGGAAGAGCTCACAAAGAAGGAAGTCTACAAGGCCCTCAGGGAGAAGGTTCCGGCAGGCCAGTTCATAAAAGAGATTTCCGGAGGAAAGAGGAAGCTTCCTGAGAAGAAGAAAGAGAGAAAGGAAGAGAAACCTCAGAGGGGAAGAAGGGCTTCGAGGCAGCCGGGGCGTTCAAGGGAGAGGAGAGATGACAGGAGAAGCGTGAGCAGGGTGCGGCTCGGAGCGAGACTTAGCAAGGAGGAGAAAGAGCTGTACAAGAAGACGCTTGAAGACCTTGTTGGAACAAGGGCGGCGTGCATATTCGATGAGAAAAACCAGCTTCTTGGGAAGGTTCCTGTCAGCGAGCTGGGAAGCACTTTAAAGTCCATGGAGAAGCCGTATGCCATAGTGATGGACGGCAAGGTTGACGCGGACCTTAACGACATAGCGAGAAGGAGCGGAGTGAAGGCCATAATAGGGATGGAGAAGGATGATTTCTACTCCTCGATAACGGTTCTGGAAAGAAAGGACCTCAAGTGAGGTCTTCTTTCGATTTTATTTCAGCCGTTTCTTGTTATTTCTGGAAAGATCAGGGTTCGTTTCTGCCAACTGCCATCTGGTTAGCCGGCGGCGAAGTTAACAATAAAAAGGTTATTGCGTGTTTTGGGTCAACCGCCTTTTGCGACTTGCGGCAGCGTCCGTAAAAGGAGGTTATTTCCTGAAACTCCCGACTTCAGGAATCATGTCCTTGTGCGTGAGAAAGAGGGACCTGCAACAATATCTCTCGAGGCCAAGCGAGTCCATGACCTTCGCGGGGTTCCTTCCGGCCGAGACCTCCTTCTTGTACTTCTCCCAGAGATGGCCCACAGGCTTCCCGCACGTCATGCACCTTATCGGTATTATCATGCTGCCACTCCTTTGAACAACTCTATAAGATTGTGGTGATGTTTATTTAAAGATGACGGGCCGGATTCGTCACGGCAGCCTGGCTGCGGAGAGCATGTCCACATACCTCTCCAGCCGCCTTATCTCCTTCTCGAGTATCTCTATGCTTTTCAGTGTGCCGGAATCCTTCTTGGATTCGGCGTCCCTCTTCCATACAGCGAAGTCCTGGAGCGTGGCCTTCACACTCTTCCTCACCCGCATGGTTATAGCGTTCTTCAGTGCCTCGAGGAGGTCTCCCTGAAGAGAGACGTAGAGATTCCTGTCCCCCTGCTTCCTGAACTTCTTTATCACGCCAAGCAGCTCTAGGAGGTCGAGGCTCAGGGATATCATTGAGAGGGAATAGCCCGTCCTTCTGGCAAGGTCCTTGAGCGGCATCTCCCTTCCGTTCACAAGGAGAGCGCCTATTATCTTTCCATGTATCGGGGAGTAACCAATTGAGCTTGCGACTTCAGAGAAAGTGGAATATATCTTCTCCTCAATATCCCTGTCCATGATATAGCAATGGGAAAACAATATAAATATTTAATGTTTTTAATATTCATAAAAACTTTGGCGTCAGTGTGATAAGATGGGAGATTCCGGGGAACATGAAAAAGTGAACGTGATAAGGAGAACCACCTCGGTCTGTCCGGAGTGCAGGCAGATTCTTCCTGCTCTTGTGTACGAGAAGGACAGCAAGGTCTGGATAGCGAAGAAGTGCAGGACCCACGGGGAGTTCACTGATTTGTATTACGGAGACTACGAACTCTATAAGAAGGCGGAGAGGTTTGCGCAGGACGGAAGGGGCCTCTCCAACCCGCATGTCACAAAAGAGAATCCAAAATGCCCATACGACTGCGGGATATGCAGGATCCACAAGTCTCATACGGCTCTGGCCAACATAGCTGTCACCAACAGGTGCGACCTCAACTGCTGGTACTGCTTCTACTTTGCCGAGAGGGCTGGATACGTCTATGAGCCTCCCCTAGGGCAGATAAGGGCGATGCTCAGGAACCTGAAGAACGAGAAGCCTGTCGCGTGCAACGCTGTTCAGCTTACAGGAGGGAATCCGGAACTCAGGGATGACCTCTTTGAGATAGTGAGGATAGCGAAGGAGGAAGGGTTCGACCACGTTCAGCTGAACACGCAGGGAACCGCACACCTCGCTTTCGAGCCGGATTACGCGGTGAAACTCAGGGAGGCCGGGGTGAACACGATATACCTGAGTTTTGACGGCGTGACTCCCAAGACCAACCCGAAGAATCACTGGGAAGTTCCGAGCGTGATGGAAAACTGCAGGAAGGCAGGAATAGGAATAGTGCTTGTTCCCACTGTGATAAGGAACAAGAACCTTAGCGAGGTTGGAGACATTCTCCGCTTCGGTTTCGTGCACAACGACGTGATAAGGTCCGTGAACTATCAGCCCGTCTCTCTAGTCGGAAGGATGCCGAGGAAGGAGAGGGACAAGTACAGGGTGACCATCCCGGACGTGATAGCCGCTCTCGAGGAGCAGACAGGAGGACAGATAACAAAGGAGGACTTCTATCCCGTGCCTACGGTAATGGCCATAACCGATTTCGTGGAAGCGATGACAGGAAAAGCGGAGTATGCGCTCTCAACGCACTTCGCGTGCGGCATGGGGACGTACGTCTTCAACGTGGATGGAAAGATAATACCCCTTCCGAGATTCGTGGACGTGGAGGGTCTGCTCGAATACCTCAGGGAGCAGGCAAGGGAAATAAAGGAAGGAAAGAAGAACAGGTACATAACAGCTCTGAGGATGATGTTCAGGATAAACAGCTTCATTGACAAGGAGAAGCAGCCAAGGGGCTTCAACATAGGAAGGATAATCTACAAGGCTCTCGTGAGGCATGACTACAAGGCGCTCGGAGCGTTCCATTACAAGTCACTGTTCGTGGGAATGATGCACTTCATGGACCTCTACAACTACGACATAGAGAGGGTGAAGAGATGCACGATACACTACGCTGTTCCGGGAGGGAAGGTTATCCCGTTCTGCACATTCAACGTGATGCCTGAGATATACAGGGACAAGGACCAGAAGGAGCATTCCATGAGCTTCGAGAAGTACAAGGAAGTGACAGGCAACGAGTACAGGATTCTTTACAGGAGAGATGTGAAGGCAATGGAGGCAAGGCCTGAATACCGGGCGGTGTATGAGGGGTTCATTCCGGCGAGCAAGGAACAGCCAGAACAGGCATCGGGAGTTCGAAGAACCGGAAGCGTCAGGGCATCCGGAATCAGGAAGAGGGGCCGCCCGAAAGCGTCGGGAAGGAAGGTTTCTGCAAAGGCTACCGGAAAGGCTGCAAAAAGGCGGGGCAGGCCGAGAAAAACCGGAAAGGTCAAATCTTCGGGAAAGGCAAAGGGAACGGCACGGAAATCCGCTGGAAGAAGGGCAGGAAGGCCCAAGCAAAGAAAGTAACGGTAACCCGCAAGATATTTTTATCAACAAGACATCAATTCTTCTATGAAGGTCAGAATAAGAAGGGCCGGATTAAAGGATGTTGACGCCATTGTTTCTCTGAGCAGGCAGCTTGCTGACTACCACAGAGACATAGACTCCTATTATAAGCCTGGCTCTGAGACTGCAAGAGGATTCAGGAGGCACCTTCTCAAAAACATAAGAAGAAGGAACGCCAGGATAGTTCTTGCGGAAACAGACGACAAGGCTGTGGGATACTTCATCGGAAGCATTGAAAAACCGAAACCGTATGCCTCCCCGAAAAGAATTGGAAGAATATCGGGCGCTTTCATTCAGGAAGGATATAGAAACTCCGGAATCGGAAGGAAAATGTTCGAGGAGCTTATGGAATGGTTCAGGGAGAAAGGGATAAAGCATATTGAGCTTTATGTTGACTCGAGAAACAATTCCGGCCTCAAGACATGGAAGAGGTTTGGCTTCAGGGAGTACATGAAAAAGATGCGCCTGGACCTGTGAAACGTTTTATTTGAAATACCTCGGGACGGATTTCACGCATTCGATGCCGAGCCTGACCGCGTTCTCGATGTCCTTCATGTCCGCAACCTCGACAGGGGAGTGGACGTATCTTGTTGCGACCATTATGCTTCCTGAAGGTATGCCGTCCCTCACGAGAACGCTTATGGAGGAGTCTGTCGCTCCGGCAGAGCTGACCTCGAGCTGTAGGGGAATCCTTGCCTTCTTCGCTGTCTCTGTTACCCATTTCCTCACGCCGGCAGAGGAGACCGAGACGCCATCCTTCACAGGGAACACAGGACCCTTTCCAAGCTCGTTCGAGCACTCCGACGGCTTTATGTCAGGCGCGTCGCCCGCCATGGTGACGTCGAATCCGAGAACAACGTCGGGGTTTATCCCGTGTATGCTTCCTCTCGCGCCTATGAGGCCAAGCTCCTCCTGTATAGTTCCCACGAAATAGAGAGTCCCTTTGAAGGATTTTATCCTTCTTGCGACTTCCGTCATAACTGCGCAGCCAATGCGGTTATCAAACCCGCTGCCTGTCACCCGCGAGCCGAGGAGTTTCTCAAAACCCCCATGCCTCGTCACAAAGTCGCCTACAGACACTCCGGCAACCGCGACCTCCTTATCAGACTTCGCTCCGATGTCTATCATGAGGTCCTTTGCCTTGACAGGAGATTTCGCCTCCTCCTTCTCGAGGAGATGCGGAGGCTTTATCCCTATCACTCCTGTAAGAGCCTTCTTTGAGCCATGCACTCTTACCTTCATTCCCGGTATTATCCTGTCATCCCAGCCGCCCACGAGCTCGAAGAGAAGGAAACCCTTCTTGTCTATGTGCTTTACGATCATTCCAAGCTCGTCCATGTGGGCCACAAGCATTATCTTCGGGCTGCCCTTTCCCTTTCTCGCTATCACGTTGCCGAGCCTGTCCGTCCTTATCTCGTCCACATGGGGTTTCAGCTCCTTCGCGAGAACGTCCCTGATCGCGCTCTCATAACCCGATATAGACTCCGCGTTCACAAGTCTCTCAAGAAGCTTCTCCATCCAGAATCACGTGTTATAATTGTTCTCCCTTATTTATATTATTCTTTGAAAAGAGTTTCATGAACCTCAAGGAGATGCTTCGCGGCATTCTCTCGGAAGAGGAAGCCGGGAGGATGGTGAGGGGATTCGATATAATAGGGGACGTCGCAATCATCGAGATTCCCGAAGAACTCAGGGGAAGGAAGAAAGAGATAGCGGAAGCTGTGAAAAGAATTCACAAAAGCGTGAAAACAGTTCTCATGAAATCCGGGGAGAGGGAAGGAAGATTCAGGTTGAGGAGGTTTGAGACTCTCCTCGGCGGAGAGACCGTCACAGAACACAGGGAGCATGGCTGCCGCTTCAGGCTCGATGTCAGGACCTGTTATTTCTCTCCAAGGGAGGCGACGGAAAGGCAGAGGGTCGCCGAGAAAGTCAAAGCCGGCGAGAGCGTTCTTGTGATGTTCGCAGGGATAGGACCGTTCTCGATAGTGATTGCCAGAAAACAGCCGGAAGTCAAAAAGGTATATTCAGTCGAGATAAACCCGGAGTGCGTGAAGTACATGAAGGAGAACATCAGGATAAACAGGGTTGAAGGGAAGGTCTTTCCCTTCCTCGGAGATGTCAGGGATGTGTGCGAGGGCTGGGAGAAGGAGTTCGACAGGATTGTGATGCCCCTTCCGAAAGAGGGTTACAAATACCTCGATGTCGCGATGAGGTGCGCGAAACCCGGCGGCGTGATTCACTTCTACCACTACTCGCACGAGAACGAGCTCTGGGATGAAACCCTGAACCTGATAAGGCAGGCATCGGAGAAGACAGGAAGAAACGCGAGAGTGCTTGAGAAAAGGAAGGTTTTGCCCTACGGTCCGGGGGTCTGGAAGGTGTGCGTGGAATTCTCAGCACAATGACTTATAAGTCGAATTCGTCCTCATCGATGCCAAGCTCTTTCAATTTCGTTCTCATAACATCCTTTCTTATATCCTTCGTCTCGTTTGCAATGTATTCTATAATGTCTTCAGAAAGCTGCCATGCCTTAAGATAAGAAACAAACTCTGCAAGCCCTTCTTCGCCATTATTCTCATAAGCCTTCATTATCTGCCTGCATCTTTCCAAGACGTTTTCCATAATCTTCTTGTTGTATATCCCTGGCCACCATTCGCAAGCCGCGCATATATCAGAGAGAACGGAATAGTCTACAGGCGACTCTTCCTCCATCGCGCTTCCGAGAATGATTTCAAGGCCAACCAGAGCGTTATAGTCGCCTTCGCATACCCTCTCCAGATTCCTTTCCATCTGCATTACGTAGTCCCTGCACTTCCCGCACGGGTCCTCAATCATGGAATGAAATTAGGGATAAGATTTAAAGCCGTTTTCCTCTTCCCTGAAGCCGGACAGAAAGCTTCCATAAAGATAAAAACCATGCCGGACAATAAATACACATGAAAGCGGTCGCGCTCTTCTCCGGAGGGAAGGATTCCACCTACGCGCTGTACAGGGCTGTGCAGGGAGGCTTCGAGGTGAAGTATCTCCTCTCTGTCTTCTCCAAGAATCCGGATTCCTACATGTTCCATCACCCTAACATAAAGGTTGTTCATCTCCTTTCCGAGGCCATGGAGATACCGCTTATAACAAAGCTTACGGAGGGCGTGAAGGAGGAGGAGCTGAAGGACCTTGAGGAGGCCCTGCGCTCAGTGAGGAGGGAGGTTGATGCTGTGGTTGTCGGAGCTCTGGAGAGCAACTATCAAAGGGAGAGGGTGCAGGCGATATGCGATTCTTTGGGTCTTCGCATGGTAGCTCCTCTCTGGGGAAGCGACAGGAGCATGATATGGAAGAACCTCATAGACAACGGCTTCAGAGTGATGATAACAAAAGTAGCTGCCGGCGGGCTCGACCAGTCCTGGTTGGGTAAGATTATAGATGAGGATAATGTGAAAGAATTTCTTTCCGTGTGCGAACAGCACGGCATACATCCGGGAGGCGAGGGAGGAGAGTTCGAGACCCTTGTGACAGACTGCCCTCTCTACAAGAAGAAGCTGGAGGTTCTTGAGGGAAAACCTGTCTGGGAGGGAGACTCCGGAGTGTACGTGATAAGAAGCGCGGTGCTTATTGAGAAGAAAGAAGGGGATTTATAGCGGGGGGTGGATCTTCAGCCCTGCTGAAGGCGCCTGTTCAACAGAGCGTTTGAACCACCGACCTTCGGGTTTCCCAAGCAGCTATGAGCCATCCGCAACCTTTCTTCACGTTTCTTTCCCGAGGCTTTCTTGTGGAAGCCCTCAGGCTCCTGTAAAGAAAGGCTCCGACGAGCACTCCTGGCTGCTCCACCCCGCTGCGAACATTAATAGATGCGCCGGCTTTATATATGTTTTCAGGCAGGCGCTGTCTGTTCTTTGTTCAATTCGTGTTAACCTTAAATTCGCCTGAATCCAATATCTAGGCATGGAAGAGCGGATAATGGGGATTGACGAGGCAGGAAGGGGCTCTGTGATAGGCCCTCTGGTGATAGCCGGAGTCGTGGGAGACAGGAGGTCTGAATCTCTCCTTCGGAAAATGGGTGTGAGGGACTCCAAAACGCTCTCCCCGGAAAAGAGGGAGAAGCTGGCTGAGAAGATAGAGAACACAGCCAGCGACGTGGCGGTCCTGAAGGTGGGGGCGTGCAAGCTGGACAGCTACAGGAAGGCCGGGGTCTCGCTCAACCACGTGGAGGGGATGAAGATGGCCGAGATTATCGGATACTTTGAGCCGCACATGGTTCAGGTGGACTGCCCTGACGCGAATGTCTGGAAGTTCACGCAGTTCCTGAAGAACACATCCAAGGGCGAGAGAAACTATATAATCGAACACAAAGCAGATTCGAAATATCCCCTTGTTGCCGCGGCATCGATAATAGCGAAGGTCGAGAGGGACAGGGAGATAGAGAAACTCAGGGAAGAGCATGGAAACATAGGTTCGGGATACCCCAGCGACCCTGCAACAATGAGATGGCTTGAGGACTGGATGTCCAGAGCGAAAGAGTTCCCGGTCTTTGTGAGAAATACCTGGGAAACGATAGAGGGCCTCAAAAGGTCGAGGTCGCAATCGCTTCTTTCAAGGTTCTTCAGGCTCTGAAACAATCCGGACGCAACAGATTCTGCAGAAGATTGAATGAAACCAGTTTCAAACTCAGGTATATATGCGGTTTCATCCCTTTCTGAATCAGGGCTCCCGGGAAGGAGCCGAAAGGAGGTCTATCATGAAGAAGGAAGCGTCCAGGAAACATGTCCCGGAGAAACGGACGGAAGAACATGCGGTTATCCGTAAGAGAGAGGAGGATAGGTGGTCTTTCAGGAGGCATCATGTATATCTCCTCGCGCTTATATCCGTTGTTGTTGCATTCAATCAGTTTCAGATAGCTTCGGTGTATTCAGGTATGCAGTCATCAGGCATTGTATCAGGAAGCGCGGCAGGTCCAGGAGGCATGGACCTCTCCGGAGTGGACATCTCTTCCCTGAAATCCACAGCTCATAGCATTGCGGCACTCTTCCCTCTTCAGGGAGTGAAGGCAGCAGAGGATGTCGTGGGCATCATGATACCCGCAGGCACGCCCGAATACGGGAACGAACTCGGCGTCTCCTATGATGACCCGGCAGGAAGCCTTAACTTCATGGCGAAGCAGCTATGGTCTGACATGAGAAAACTAAAGAACACAGACCCTGATGTCTGGAAGAGATACGTCAATCTTGCAGGAAAGCCGGTTGGCATATCCTGCGAGTTCTGCTGCGGTGTCGGGCCTATGGGGATAAGGCCAGACGGCGAACCGCGATGCGGTTGTCAGCACAATCCCGCGCTTCTGGGCCTTACGCTCTGGCTCATGAAGAACAGACCAGACATGACCGATGCGGAGATACTCAAGGAAGTGTTGAAATGGAAAGCGTTGTTCTATCCAAAAAATATGGTGCAGCTTGCAACTCAGGTATCAGGGAAGAGCGTTTCTGAGCTTAACCAGCTGCCTGGAATGGTGGGTGGATGTTAAAAACAGGAGGTAAAACATGAAAAGAGATTCGTTAAGAAGCGTTGCTTTCGGAGCTGTTGCTGTGACTGCTGCCTTTCTTTTTTTCGGCATAGTGTCAGCGCATTTCTCCGGAGAGACGCAGGCAGGAGAGAGGGATTCGATGAATCCAGAAACCTGCCCGATGAGCGGCATGTCAATGATGGAGTGCATGAACATGGACGTGGAGGACATGGACAATGACGGCGACGGAGCATGCGACTTCTGCGGTATGTCTATAGAGGGGTGCGAAAGCATGATGGGCACCGGCAGCGCAGGCAACAGCCATCGCGCAGGATGCCCGATGATGGGAGGAATGTAACATGAGGAAGGAAACCGCTCTCACTGCGCTGCTGCTGGTGCTGCTTGCAGCATCCGTTCTGCAGGCGGTTCAGCTGTCAGCAATGAACAGCGATGTTCAGAAAGCGGAACTATCAAAGGCAGCATACGCGAGTCAGCAGCAGAGCGGTTCCGGCAGCTCTTCGGAAAGCTCAGGCTCGGTTGTTCCGAAGAACCTGCAGAACCTTCCTTCAATGGTCGGGGGTTGCTGAACAAACCCCCTTTCTTTTAATAGTGGTGTTCATATGAAATACATTCCGTCTTCGGGAAGTGTTGCAGTTGTTCTCCTGATAGCTGTTGCGGTTTTCTCTCTTTTCAATCTTGTCTCTTCCTATAACACAGGCCTTGTTGTCCGCGAGAAAATCTCATTATTCGCTGAGGAGTCAAGGCCTGCAGACATATCAGTAACAAGAATACTCTACAGAGACTGCGAAAGATGCGCTGGCACCGAGAATGTAATGAAAAAGCTTTCTTCTCTCAATGTAAAGATAAACGGGAACAAGACGCTCTATTACGGCTCTCAGGAGGCAGGACGCCTCATAGAGAAATATGGAATAGAATACCTTCCGGCTCTTGTTATATCAGGGGAGACCGAAAAGGAAAGCATCTCGTCCTCGCTGCGGTCTTTGGGCGAGAGAAAAAGCGACGGTTCTGTTGTATATTCAGGTGGGTTCCCCCACTATGACATAGGAGTCGGAAAGGTTGTGGGTCTGGTGAACGCGACTCTGATCAGGGATGCTTCGTGTGACGCGTGCATAGACATGAGCAGCGTTGCTGGCATGATTGCCAGAGCCGGAGCAGAGATATACAGAACCGAGACTCTTGACTATCCGTCCCCTGAGGCTGAAAAACTCTCTCATGAATATGGAATAGAAAGGGTGCCTGCTCTGGTGATATCCGGAGAGGTGTCCCATTATCCGGATGCTATGAATATAATCACAAGGCTCGGCGGTAT
>WAQT01000015.1 GCA_015520105.1 Candidatus Aenigmatarchaeota archaeon | reverse complement strand
TCTTCCACCTCGGCGCGGACATCACGCAGCTCGGAATGGACCAGAGGAAGGTCAACATGCTCGCGAGGGAGGTCGGGCCGAAGCTCGGCTTCTGGAAACCCGTGGTGGTCTCCCATCACATGCTCATGGGCCTTCTCCACCCCCCGCCCGGCAATGTCCCCAAAGATGAAAGGATGCTCGCGATAAAGATGTCCAAGAGCATACCCGATTCCGCGATATTCATGACCGACTCCGAGGAGGAGGTCAGAAGAAAGATCCGGAAGGCCTACTGTCCCCCGAAAGTTACGAGCGAGAATCCCATCCTGGAGTATTGCAGATACCTGATTTTCGAGAGATTCGACTCCATGAGCGTGAAGAGACCCGAGAAATACGGAGGCGACATCGAGGTCTCAAGCTACGAGGAACTTGAGAAACTCTATTCTTCCGGGAAGCTCCATCCCCAGGACCTGAAAGCAGCGGTCTCTGATTACATAAACCAGATGCTTGAACCCGTGAGAAAGCATTTCGCAAGAAACAGGAAGGCGAGGGAACTCGAATCCTTCGTAAGGTCTTTCAGACCCACGCGATAGGCTCCGGAATCTTCATGAAATCTACATCTCCGTGTAAACCTCCGCCTCCCTCACATTCCCTCTTCCTTCAGTCCCTATCCAATAGGCTGAAACGAATATGTCATAACCCACGAACGGTTCAGTGACCACGATGCACCTGAGCTTCCTTCTATATCCCTTCACAACCAGTCCTTCCTTCCTGCGTGCCGCATAGTCCTTCCTTCTCACTGACAGGATTATCTCCAGCCAATTCTCCGTTCCTAAACCCCCGAACCTCCTCTCAATCTCCCTCACCTCCTCCCTTGCGTACTCCACATCCTCCCTTGATATTCTGCTCGTGTTGTAAGGATAGGAATGGCAATGGTATCCCCCGACCACCCTCAGCCTCATGGACTTCAGCGACTCGAGGGCCCTCCTGAACGCCGCTATGTTGCCGTGATACACCTGCGAGGGCTTCTTTACGTCAGTCTGATAGACATATATGTCCTTCACGGACATCACCCTCCTCTTCCTTTTCCCGATTCTCCTTTCCGAAACCCTGCCTATCAGAACCCCGTTGGTCTCCCTGTTATAAACCTCTATCACAGAGGTTATCATGCTCCTCAGCGCCTCGGGCGATACAAACACGTCCATCGCGGTCATAAGATTATTTATTGAATGCGCCCAAATTTATAGAGACATCATGGAAAGGATAAACCCCTGGGAGTCCTTCCAGGTGAAGGACTACACGAAACTAATGAAGGAGTTCGGGATAGAACCGTTCGGCAAATTCTCCTCCAAGCTTCCGGATGCCCCCGCGTTCATCAGAAGGGGCGCGGTGTTCGGCCACAGGGACTTCGAAAGGGTCTACAACGCAATGAAAAAGAAGGAGAAGTTTGTGATGCTCACAGGCCTGATGCCCTCAGGAAAGTTCCACCTCGGGCACATGATGGTAGCAGAGGAAATTGTATACCTCCAGAGGATGGGAGCGAAGGTCTACCTCATCGTCGCGGACATAGAGGCCTACAACACAAGAAACCAGAGAATGGAAGACCTCAGAAAACTCGCGATTGAAGAATATCTCCTGAACTACATAGCGCTCGGCCTGAAACCAAGGAACTGCGACTTCTACTTCCAGAGCGCGCGCTCAAAGGACGCTGACAAGAGCAATGCCTACTACAGGCTTGCCGGAATGGTTCCCAGAAGGACTACATTCAACGAGATGAAAGCGATATACGGCGAACTCACTCCGGGAAAGATTGTCTCGGTGTTTCATCAGGTTTCCGATATCCTCCATCCGCAGCTCAGGGAGTTCGAGGGCCCCTGCCCCGTAATCGTTCCAGTGGGAGTGGACCAGGACCCGCACATAAGACTCACGCGGGATATAGCTTCAAGGATGAACGGAAACAGGGAAGCGGAATTCATCCTTCCCTCTTCATTCTATCACAAGTTCATGCCGGGCCTGAAAGGAGGAAAGATGTCCTCGAGTGACCCGACCTCATACATAGCCCTGACCGATGACCCCGAGACAGTGAAGCACAAGATAATGAAGCATGCCTTCTCCGGAGGCGCGAACTCGATTGAGGAACACAGAAAGCATGGCGGAAATCCTGACATAGATGTGGCCTACCAAATCCTCCTCTACGGCCTCGAGCCAGACGACAGAAAGCTGAAGAAGATACACGATGAGTATCGCTCCGGTTCCCTGCTCACAGGAGAGCTTAAGCAATACGCCATAGAAAGGGTAAACTCCTTCCTGAAGAAACACCAGGAGAGGATGGAGAAAGCGAGAGACCGGATTGATAGATTCTGGAAGGTTAGCTCTTTTTAAAGACACGCTCCAATACTGAAAATGCGAGGGTACCCAAGTGGCCAAAGGGGCAGGAGGATATTTCCTGCCATACTTAAGGCCTCTTAAGTTTTGAGCTCTTAGGGCTTAAGGGCTGTGATAAGAAATCCTGTGGCTAAACCCTTTTACGGGAGCTTCGCTGACGCTCGCTTCCTCAAAAGCGTTTACGGAAAACATGCAACACTCTTTCGAGGAAGCTAGTGCGAGACGTGAAAGGGTTCCGCAATAGTGCCTACGAGGGTTCGAAGAACCCTTTTGGACAAGTAAACGTCCAAAAGCGTTCACGGAAAACAGCTTTTTACGGGAGCTTCGCTGCCGCTCGCTTCCTCAAAAAGCTGTTGGGCAAAAACACACAGACACCCTTTTACGGGAGCTAACCGCTTCCGCCAAAGCGTGTACGGAAAACGTGCAGGTAAACGCAACGGAAGCTGCCGCAACAGCCTTTCGAGGCTGCCGCCTTCATCCAAAGGCTGTTGACCCAAACCCCTTGAAAAGAAAGGGGGCTTTCGCTTCCGTGGCCTTACCGGCCTGTCCCGTGAAGATAACGGATAACCCTTCATGCTGATGAAAGGCGGCAAGCTTCTGCACGCTGCCGGCATTAATGCGGCCTGCCCGTGTCGAGAATCCCTCCCCTCGCATCAATCTAAACGAGTTACTTAATCAAGAAAATGCAACTGTCTAAGTGTTTTTATTTCTTTATCTGCATAAATAAAACATGGGGATTCTGACGTACAAAAACTTGAACCAATTCTTTATTGAGTGTTTAGAAAAATATTCGCAGTCCCTTAGCAAAGAAGCAATATTCTATCTTAGTGAAGTTCTTTCCAGTGTTATATTGCCAGACAGCCCGCTCTCGCAGTTTATGGAAGAATACATAGAAAAACCGCTCGGTTCAATGCTAAACGAGGCCGTGGG
Organism: Candidatus Aenigmatarchaeota archaeon; assembly: GCA_015520105.1. Lineage (GTDB taxonomy): Archaea > Aenigmatarchaeota > Aenigmatarchaeia > QMZP01 > QMZP01 > WAQT01. The sequence continues at coordinate 1,351 of WAQT01000015.1, read as the reverse complement.
AATGGAAGACGATTTCTCTAGGTTTCGGCTCTATAAGAATCTCGGGGATTTCTGCACAATACTGGGAGGATTGTATGAGACCGAAAGGATTGATGACAGAATAATTGTGTGCTTTGGCCAGAACGGATATATGGGAGCATCGAGATATTACCCATGGAAAGGGTGCATGAGCGTGTATCCGGAGCTCTCATACAAATTTCCTGAGGTGATAGGCTCGCTAAAGAGAATAAGGCATGACAACAATAATAGAAGCATGTTCGATATTCTTGAAGAATACAAAAGAACAAAGGATATACATGTTCTGGAAATATTGCCCGAGAGCGGCATCATTCCTTCTAATAAGAATTGCTAGGAAACCTCTTCATCAAATAGAGTCTCTCCGTCAGAGGTTATGCGATACCTTGTGACTATCCTCTCCACAGTCACTTCCTTACCCTTCCTGGACGCCATTTTGAGAACAATGTCCTCAAGAGCTGACACCCTTTTTGAGAGCTGCTCGGTCATCTGGAGATGGACATCGTTAAGCTCCTTGTTTATCTCCTTGAGTTCTTTCATCATTCTGTCCAGCTCCTGAATGTCCTTATTCATAACAATCACTACTCCGTAGTTAATAAAAAGATTTATAAAGCTTTGCTGCGCCATCGAATCCCTGCAATCAATAAAGAAGTATAAAAAGGGCAAACTCTATAATATATTATCAGGTGATTTTTTGGAGGAGTTTCAGGTAAACATCGAAAATGTCGTCGCTTTCGCTTCCTTAGGAAACGATATTCCCCTGAACGTGGTATCAAAGATGCTGGAAAAAGCGGAATATGCGCCGGAGTCCTTTCCCGGTCTGGTGTACAGGATAAACGAACCCAAGGTCGCCACGCTCATATTCTCCTCTGGCAAGATGGTGTGCACGGGAGCAAAGGATATAGACATGGCAAAGCATGGGATACACACAGTTGTCGGCCACATCCGGGACATAGGAATCCCAATGCCCGAGAATTTCGAGATAAGGATAGAGAACATTGTTGCGTCCACGAAAATCAGGGCAAAGAACAAACTCAATCTCGAGGAGATAGCGTTCGCCCTCGACAACACGGAATACGAGCCCGAATCCTTCCCAGGTCTGGTCTTCAGGATAAAGGACCCGAGGGTCGCGTTCCTGCTTTTCGGCTCCGGAAAGATAATATGCACAGGAGCGAGAACGATAGAGGACATCCATACAGCCCTGAAGAAGCTTAAAGAGATGCTTTCCGAGATAGGCGTGGAAATAGAACCAGTAAAGGAAGAGGAAGAACCGGAAACCGCAGACCCTCTCGAGAAACAGGAAGAAGAGATAAACTAGGCCGTCGCCGAGATTCGA
>WAQT01000014.1 GCA_015520105.1 Candidatus Aenigmatarchaeota archaeon | reverse complement strand
CTACGGAATAGCGCAGACCTATTCTGCTCCCAACCCGGGCCATTCCGCAAACGAGATAGGAGAGGGAACGATAGCAGGGACCCTCACAGTACTTTCTAGCGGGCATGTCGGCATCAACACTGATGACCCGGGAGGGGCGTTGGATGTTAATGGGGATGTGTTTGTTAATAAACTAATAAGCCGGAATGACATAAGTGTGAGTGGTCAAAGCGTCCTGAGCGCAGACTCATCTTCAATAGCACTCGGAGACCTCGCAGGAGGGGACGGATTAAGGGCGCTGAGACTAAGAGCAGGAGACGGAGACAGAATATACATCACAACAGGAGGAAACGTAGGGATAGGCACAGCGAGCCCTCAGGCCAAGCTGGATGTGAACGGAGATGTAAATACAAACGGCGTGTATAAGAAAGACGGAACATCGGGGATATCCGGAACATTCCGTGCGGAAAGATGCGACACCTGCCAGATGTGCACAATCAAAGTCGATGGAGGAATAATAACCTCATGGACATGCAGTTCCATATCTTGCGACGCCTGCAGATAATTCTCCGTCAGTCTTCTATCCCTTGTACCTCAGTATCCCGCCTATACCTCCAAGTTCCCTGAACTGCTCCCCCATCCCTGTGCCCTGCGAAACTATCTCCACGCGCGTTCCCATATCTTCGGCCATTTTCATTATCCTTTCCATAACATCCTTCTCCTCCATGAGACTAGCCTTCCCTCCGCACTTCGGGCATCTCTGGCCATCAATCCTTCTTCTTTCCAGAACCTTCTCAAAACTCTCCCCGCAGGAGCACTCAAACCCCGCCTTTACCCAGTCAGAACCCTCGGAAATCATCAGAAGCTCGAGATTCCCTGACTGCAGGGCCTCCACGGTCTCCGAGAGGCCGTACACAGCAAGGCCGGAATCCTTGTGAAGTTCCGCAAAAAACCTCTCCAGAATCTTCCTCTCCTTTGTTATGGACGCCTCTTCTATTATGTCCTCCGCCCTCTCGACCATCTCCCTGAGGCCGTACTCTCCTGTGTATGATGTGTTGACCACTCCCAGAACCTTCTGCTTCAGGTCGTGGTGGAGAAAATCGCCCTCTGCAAACTCCTCCTTGGTGGGTCCGGGGCCCCCGATTATGACGCCCTTCAGATCCTTCTCCTTGGAGAACAGGTCATAGGCAACAGCGGCCGTCTTCTTCATGAAGTCGTGGAGGAGGCCTTCCCTGACCCTCGCATACCTTGCCTGCGACCAGCCTCCGGCCTTGGTCTTTCCGGGAACAAGGGAGTCCATGTGCTTGAGAACCTCTATATGTTTCCCCCTCAGTACTCCTATCGTGGACTCTGACTTGTCAAAAAGTATGAGGCCGTAAACCTCTCTCTCCCTCACCATCTCCTTCAAGGGATCCAGAACGAAAACCTGGTCGCACCTGTACAGCCTCGTCCTTATCGGCTCCTGGGGTTCTATAGCCCACAGCTCTATATCAGACACCCCCTCCTTGTCCGAGACGTTTCCGCAGAATATCGCGAGGCCGTTCTTGGGAGTCTGGTTGTAGAGTTTTAGGTGCTGGAGTATCTTCTCAAGAGCAGCGAGAACATTCTTCCTCACTGCCTTCGACTTTATGTTCTGCGCAGTTCCCTGCTCGTTCCTTATCTGCTCCACCACCTTCGCGAGGTTGTAGCCTGCCGGAACGTAGACAGTGACAAGCTCGGTATGCCTGCCCCTGATGCTTCCAAGCTCTTCCACTATCGCTTTCAAATCCCTGCCCTTCAGTTCCTCATTCTCCATCATGCTCCCTCCGATATCCAAATATAGAACCGGAAATGTATATAAATACCCGGCATCAGAAGCCGAATCGTATATCAGGATATATATCAGAAGCGCCGGGGGCAGGATTCTGAACCGCAGAGGGCTTCGGGAGTTCCGCTCTGCTCTACTTCCATGCCCTCTTCAGTTCCAAGCTCCTCCTGATTCTCCCATTAGTAAGTTACAGATTACCTTTGAACTTAAGGAACTATGCGATATTTGAACCTGCACGTCCGTCCGCACCGGCCGTTGGCATTGCCGGATACCGCTTGGATATCCGAAACTTGCTCTGTGCCATCAGCCGGTTTTTCGGACACCAGATATCAAAGCCAGCCCGCTCTTCACATGCCGCCGAATCCGAGTCAAGCCAACGAATCATCAGCATTTCTGCCTCAGCATATCTGGCTCTCAAGTCTGGCGCGTTAGCCGTTCCGCCACCCCGGCACGAAGAAATATTCCCTCCATTGCTATTTAAAGCTTTAGAGAGTGCCTGAATTCCGATTCTTTCGCCTTCTTCAGAGGCCATGCATCCTCCACAAGCATGTCCGGAACGCCGTCCAGCACAGGGAAAGCGAGGCCGCACTTTTCGCACAGTATGAACATGCCCTTAACCCTGACGTCTCCCTTGCACTTCGGGCAGGCCAGTATCTCCAGAAGCTTCCTGTCCATATTTAGAGATGTTTCTTCTGTATTTATATCTTCAGGCCAAAACCGTTCCATGCCTCTTATCATAGTACCGGCATCCCATATATCAGAAGAAAGCATAAAGAACGCGAGGAAGGCGATAGAGTCCTTCAGGCCCGATATCGTTGCAGTGGAACTCGACATGGACAGATTCCTGCTCATGGAGAGCGAGGAAAAAACCCCTCTTATCCTGATGCTCAAATCAATCGGGCCCATCAACCTCCTGATGTTCTGGCTCATGAAGAAGCTCCAGTACTGGCTGGGGAAGAAAACAGGAATCCTTCCCGGCTCCGAGATGCTCGCTGCAGTAAATCTTGCCGAGCGCATGGGAATAGATGTCGCGTTCATAGACAGGGAGATATCCGTCACGTTCGCAAAACTCTCCGCGCTCCCTGCAGGAGAAAAGCTCAAACTCCTCATATTCCTTCTGAAAGGCCTCTTCCTCTCCCTGCTTCCCGGAAAGCTTGTTCCCGGAAAGAAGATAGACCTGAGCAGGCTCCCCCCGGAGAAGCTCATAGACGAGGCACTGGAAGCCATGAAGAGGGAGCTTCCCGGCCTCCACAGGGTTCTTGTCTCGGAGAGGGACGCTTATATGGCAAGGGAACTCGCGACCCTCCTGAGGGGTCACAGCACAGTGGTCGCTGTTATTGGAGCGGGCCACGCTAAGGGCCTTGTCCGGATATTAAAGAGAACCTATAACCTTTCTGACGCTGACATCCGTGTTCACGCACCCGCTTTTTGAAAGCTCGACCGCAAATGCCGGAACATCGATATTCTCCAGCGCATCCACAGACTCCTTTATGCACGCCACCCCGACCATTCCTTTTATGCCTTCCTTTTTCATGATATTGTAGACCATGGAGCCTCCCGGCACGATAAATACCCTGTAACCCCTGTTCTCAGCCTCCTTCCTGATCTCTGCTATCTTGCATCCTTCAAGGGAACATCCGTTGCACTCGTATCCGTACTCCCCAACCCTTGCCCTGCACAGCTCCGCAGGCCTGAGGCAGTGTGGAAGAAACAGCGCCCTGTTCTCAACCGGAATCTCGTCCAGCTCCTTCCTGTTGACGGAATTCTTGACGTTTATGTACATCCTGTCTATGTTCTCTTCCTTTATCCCGAGAAGCGACATCGAGGACTTCAGCGCCTTCCTTGTGCTCACGTCCACTCCCGCACCGACAATCCTTCTCACAGCATCCTTCATTCCACACCATCCAGTGCCTTGACAACCTCGCTCATGTCCACGTCCGTATTCACGCACCCGTCCCTGAGAAGTTCCACTCCCTGGCCGGCAATTCCTATGCTTTCTATATTCTCAGCAGCCATCACAAGCTCTTTCAGGCACGCCACCCCAAAGACAGCTTTCGGCCTTTTCCTCTTTATTATCTTCATAGCCATTGCGCTGCCGGGTATTATGAAGGATTCCATCCCCCTCCTCTCGGCCTCCCTTTTTATAAC
>WAQT01000013.1 GCA_015520105.1 Candidatus Aenigmatarchaeota archaeon | reverse complement strand
CTTCTGAGGTTCAGGGTCAGTGATTAAAACCAATCCGGATGCTATGTTATCCCAAGTTTTCCTGAAACTGTGCTCAAGATAGTAGTAGTTTTTCTCCCCCAGCACTCTTTTCCTTATTCTCCTGTTACCCTACATATTAATGATATTCATGTATTTATGAAAATTGTAGGCATAAACAACCGACCCGCAACCAACACTCAGCCCGAAACCTTCCCGACCTTCTTCACTATCCCGGAGAGGGAGAGTCTTGCCTGAACCCCGGACTTCATATCCTTGAGCACATACCTCTTGGACTTGGCCTCCTTCTCTCCAACTATGACAGCGTACGGGATTCCCTTCCTGTCCGCATGCTCCAGCTGCTTCCTTATGTTCCTTCCCATCAGGTCGGTTTCAGCGCTTATGCCGTTCCTCCTCAGCTCGCTCGCGACCCTGACAGCCTCCTTCCAGAACTCGCCGCTGACAGAGGTCACAAACACGTCGCATCTCGTCCTCGGAAGCTCCGGTCTTCCCCTCTCCTTCATGACTTCAGCTATCCTCTCTATCCCGAGGGATATTCCCACAGCTGGCGTGTACCTTCCGCCCAGCCTCTCTATGAGAGAATCATACCTCCCCCCTCCGGACACGCTTCCGATGGACTCCTTTCCCTTCAGAGCGATCTCGAACACGCTTCCTGTGTAATAATCAAGACCCCTCACAAGGCTGAAGTCGAGGATAACCTTTCCCTTCATGCTGTACGCTTTCATCCTCTCCTCTATCTCCCTCACCTCCTCAAGACCCTCCTTTCCCTCCTCAAACTGGCCTATGGATTTCATGTACTCCTCCGCAATCCTTCCCGGCTTCCCGCTTATCCCTGCAATCTCGAGAAGGTCCTTCGCGTCCTTCTGCTTCACCCCGGATTTCTTCAGTTCGTCTAGAACAGCCTTCTCTCCTGTTTTGGAGAGCTTGTCAAGCGCCCTGAACACAGCCGGGGCCTTCGCTCTTCCCACGCCGAGAAACTCGAGAACCGCGTTCAGTATCTTCCTCGAGTTCAGCCGCACCACGAAGTCTTCAAAACCCAGCTTTTCGAGGCATTCCGATGCGAGGGAGAGAAGCTCGGCCTCGCACGCCATGGAGGATGAACCTATGATATCCGCATCAGCCTGCCAGAACTCCCTGTATCTCCCTGCCTGCGGCCTGTCGTACCTCCACACCCTTCCTATCTGATACGCCTTGAACGGCTTCGGAATCTGCGGATTCGCGGAAACAAACCTCGCCAAGGATGTGGTAAGGTCGAAACGCAGGCCCATCTCCCTGCCGGACTTGTCCCTGAAGTAATATATCTCCTCCTTTATCGCCTCGCCTCCGCCTCCCTTCGCAGAGAGAAGCTCCCACGACTCTATCCCGGGAGTGCATACCGCGTCAAAACCGTATCTCGTAAACACATCCCTGACGCTCTCTGTAATATATAGTCTTCTTATCATCTCCCCAGGACCGAAATCCCTCATCCCCCTCGGCGGCTGGAACATATTTCACCTCAATGCTTCTATATTCTTTCAGTCTCGTTTAAATACTGGAAGCGATAAATAAAAACATCGCTGTTCGGCATACAGGGATTGCGCTCTGGGGCGGAACCAGAAATAAAAATCGCCCCTCCAATTATTCTCATGTACGAACTCATTGCCGCCCTTTTCGCTATGCTCTTCCTAATCCTCCTTCTCATGTACAGGAATCTCCGTTCCCGTTTTCGCGAGCTTTCCTTCAGGAACAGGAGCCTCTCCTCAAGGTTCGGGAAGATGGCGGAACAGTTCATGCCCCTGCTTGAATCCTATCCCTATGACAAAAGAAATTTCAGGTTCATAGGAAACCCGATAGACGGGATACAGTTCGAGAAGGACAGGATTGTTCTTGTGGAATTCAAGACATCGGGATCGAAGCTCTCGGCCACGCAGAAAAGGATAAGAGACCTTGTCTCCAGGGGAAAAGTCTACTTCGAGGAGATACGAATCCGCTAATCAGTCGAAAAACCCCAGATATTCAAACTCCATCCCGTCCTTTACAATCCTCAGGTATTCGGAAGCCACGCTTTCAGCATCCATCTCCTTTCCCTTTCTTTTCGCAACCCTTCTGTAAGCGATGCCGAGAACGTTCTCATCAATCTGCGTTCCCGGAACGCTCTTCCGGAGAGCTTTTATCACCCTCTTCCTGAAGGAGCTGCTCATCTCATCCATGTTGATAATTGGCCGGCCTATTTATAACATTCTGGACTCCTTCAGCCGCTTGTAGACGTAGCCGTGAGAACGCCCTGAAAGGAGCTGCTCCACTGCTTTCGAGGCGCTCTCAATCCTTCCGGAAGGCCCTATGATTGAGACAGTCTTTCCGTACACAGAAAGATGGCAGCCGGTGTCATGCTCTATTATCCTTCTTGTGCTTCCCTTCCTTCCTATAACCCTTGCCATAAGCCTTCTGACTGTCTTCTCGTTCTCCCCTGAAAGGGATATCACGTCAAGAACGTAGTCCTCGTCCGCAAGAAGCATGGCTGTCTCAGGATTGAATCCCCTTCCGATGGCCTTTACCATGTCCCTTGCCCTGAGGACCTCTATCCCTTCTCCTGAGATGCTCACAGCCTCGCCGACCTCTATCCTGCAGCCTGTGAGCTTCTCTATCTCTGTTAACGTCTTTCCGCCCTTTCCTATCAGAACCCTCTTCCTCTCTTCTGGTATCAGAACAGACTGCTCCATAACTCCCTCACGCAGGTTATTTCACGAAGCCCTTCTTCCTGAGCCACGCTGCCTGCGTCTTGTTGTATATCCACTCCACGTCTCCCTTGCTGTCAGACTCCACTTCCCACGGCTTCACGATAACAACATCTCCCACAGAAATCCTTATCCTCTTCCTGAACTTTCCGGGAATCCTGCACAGCCTTGTCTTCCCGTCAGCGCATTTTATCCTGAACCTGCTCGCTCCGAGAAGCTCCTCCACTTCTCCAAAGACCTCCCTGCCTTTGGGAATCCTGACCCTTACAGGCTCCTGACCCTCCTGCTCCATATACACGCTGTCCCTTTCCATGCACATCCTCATCTTATCTTTGCGGCAATCCTTTAAAAGTGTTCAATATCTGTGGCCAAGCGTGAGGACTATCTCAACAGGCTCGAACATATCCTTGTTATAGAGCTTTATGAACGGCACGACAGCAAGCTGCTTGCTCATCTTCTCGTCTATCACATGTTCTGTGTCTCCCGCAAGCCATGCTATCACAGCCTTCATCAGAACCCTCCTGTCTTCTGTGTCCGGGCCGCCGGACAGCCAAGCTGTCCTTCCAAGACCATTCGAAACCCCGGCGTTCACAATGAGGGCTGAATGATTGGAGTCCTGCTGCACAAGAACAGACCTTGTCATATCCCCGTCTTTCTGAACCACCCTCTCCCCTGATATAAAGTTTCCGAAAACATGTGGACTCTCAATCCTCTGACCTGAGGAATTTGGAAACGCATAGAAATTCCTGACCACAGGATATGCCAGCATTCCCTCCTCTATGGCAGGGGAAAAGACGAGAGCGGATGCGCTTTCAGGCGAGCTGCTCCACTCAAGACCGAAAATGCCCTTAAGCTCCTTTCCGTCAGACTGTTCTGAGAAATCCTCCTCCCTTAAATCCCTTATAAGCATTATTCCCTTATCCGAAGAGAGGAAGGACATCATGCTGCTGTAATATCCTTTCAGCGGACTGTCGAACAGAACTATCACATCATAAAGCTCGCTGAATATAACATTCGAAGGTTCCTGCTTTATCACCGTGAAATCTATATCCCTTCCGTTCAGGACAAAAGGCCTGAGCGCGCTGCTAATGAATGCGTATTCAGAATCATTGCAAAAGCACGCAACCTTTATGTCAGACCTGACAGCGTTCTCTATCTTCAGGTCATAAACAACGTTGCTGTTGTTGAACGCAAATCTTAACCTTTCCGAAACCTCGCTTGCATTGAACCAGTTGATTCCCGATCTATCCAGCGAGTAAAGAATATCCCTTGACTGGACAACAAGCCTGGTTTTTCCCCAGTCGGTCTTTATGTCAGGAATGCTGTAGAACTGCATCAGAACCAGAAATGCCACAACAGCAACAATCCCGGCCTCCACCACGTGCCAGAAACCCTTCATAAAGATAAATCGTCAGGATTCTATAAAAATCATCATTCGGGCCTGAACTTTCCTGACCTTATCTCCTCCAGAACAAACTTCGGGTCCCTGTAATAATGAGAGACTATCTTTCCCACAAGCGTTATGTCTCTCACATCGTTCTTCACAAGCCACTGCAGAATCTCCTTCTTCTCTTCGATATCCTTCTCTATGTCCCTCTCTGACATTCCCGTGTAGAGCTTTATGTCTCCGAGCGTCCTGTACGACTTCGCGAGTGAGATTATCTTGTCATCAGACGCTATCCACTGGTATATTGTATTCAAATCAATGGACATCTCGCTCGGCCCGCTGCTCGGGATGAGCTCGGTGAGCTGCAGCAGCCTCCTTATGTTCCTCCTCCTGTCCCTGTGCATCACAGCTATCAGCTGCAGCCCTCCGAGCAGGGCGACAGGAATGTCTATCGGCGGGTTCACAAGCCTCCTGAACGCCTCCTCAGAAGTGTTGGCGTGAAGCGTGGAATAGACAGAGTGCCCGGTGTTTATCGCTTCGAAAAGGACCTCCGCCTCCCTCTGCCTCCTTATCTCTCCCACCAGTATCCTGTCCGGCCTCATCCTGAGGGAGTTTATAAGAAGGTGAAGCATGCTTATCTCTCCCTTTCCCTCCGGATTCGGGGGCCTCGTGGTCATAGGGACCCAGTGCAGGAAGTCAGGAAGGTGAAGCTCCCTTGTGTCCTCTATGGATATTATCCTCTGGTTCGGAGGAATGAATGGAGTGAGGGCGTTGAGAAGCGAGGTCTTTCCCGATGCCGTCCCGCCCGCAATCACTATGTTCAGCTCGTACTGTATGGCGAGCCAGAGGAACGCGGCCACATCGAGGGAGAGCGTGTTCGATTCTATGAAGTCCGTCACGGTCCAGGGCCTTCTCGCGAACTTCCTTATAGTGAGCGTGTTTCCAGAAGAGCTTATCGGAAAGAGCGTGGCGTTCGCCCTGTCTCCTGTCGTGAGATATGCGTCCATCAGGGGGTTGAGGTTCGTTATCTGCTGTCCCACCATCCTTCCTATCGATGACGCGTAGTCGTATATCTGGTTCTCGCTTCCCAGCATGACGTTGGTCTTCATCCATCCGCCCTGAAGGTGGTAGACCCATACAGGCTCCCTTGAGCTGTTGACCACTATCTCCTCAAGGTTCCTGTCCTTCAGGAGTATCTCTATCACGCCAAGACCCATGGACTGATGCGTCAGGATTCCGACAAGAGTTTTGTATTCCCTCTCCTTGAGTCCGGGAATCTCCTTCCTGAGAAGCTCCAGCGCCTTTGCCTTGAACTTCTCCTTGGTCGCCTTCAGCTCTTCAGGGTCGAGAATCTCCGCAGGCCTCAGGTCCATCTCCGATATGAGCCTTTCTCTTACATAATCAAGCGCGGCCTCTGTCGCTGCCTTTATTACAGGAAACGACATCCTGTATAGAGGCACGAACTCATTGGGATGGGACACCACCTTAATATCAGCCCTGACGTCATCCACCTCTACGCTGTACTCCCTTAGAACCCTCTCTTTGTTCCTGTCTCTGACTTTCTTCATGTTATCTCTTTCCTTTCCATCTTAAAATTATCTCCTGTTCCCTCTGCGCCTCTCCCTTTTTCCCGAAGCCTTCCGGCCGGGCTTTCTGCTTCCCGCCGGCTTTATCTTTCCGAACACTCTCATGATTAATGACGTTTGAGGCGTTCCCTTCTCCCTTGCCCTGTTTCTCCCTCTTTTTCTCTTGCGCAGCCACATCAGGAGCACAGGAACAGCCGGAACCACAACAATCAGCGCAAGCACCCTGAGGTCGGAAGAGACCCATCCAAGATAAGAGATTACAGTAGGCAGGAGATTCTCCGAGAGCGTCCTGTTCACAAGGAATATATATATCAGAAGCAGTCCAAGAACAGACAACTCTATGTTTATTATAATCCTTTTTGGAGTCATTTTTATTCTCGGCCTTCCTGACTTCTTCTTTGCCTTCCTCTTCTCCTTCCTCTTTGGGCGTTTTGACGGAACCCTGAACACCGGCTGGCCGAACACAGGATAATGGACCTCTATGAGTCCGCTCTCCTCAAGAATCCTTCCCCATTCCTCCATCCTTCGCCTGTCCACCCTGAAACGTGAGCACGCCTTTCCTATCCTGACGCTCCTGTTCTGATAGACAAACTCAAGAAGCTCGTCCAGTTTAGTCTCTATCTCCGGAAATTTTCCCTGAAGTTTGTACGGAATCTCTTTCCCTCTTATGTGTTCCGGAACCTTCTGCGCGTCCTTCTTTCTCTCCTCTCTCAATATCCCACCTAATACGGCACGAGACCGAACACAGGGGAAAATGCGCATGCTCCGTCCGAACCGCATCTTGTGTAAAAGAGCAGCACATCGCGGCATTCCTCAACTGTGGTCTGGTTCTCAACCAGCATATCATTCCCCTGGAAGACTCTGCACGTAGCGTTCGATTCGTTATACACAGCATATCCCTCAGTGCTTATTGTTTCATATTTGTACAACGTGTCATTAATTGTTTCTGTCACAGTCTTTCTTATGCATTCCGACGGCGACGAACAGCCCCTGCACATATTATAATCCGCATCGCATGCCGGCTGCGGGTTTGAGCATCCTGAATTGTAGATTGTGGAATTGCCTGCTTTCTGAACATATGAGCAGGAAGAGGCATTGCACCACCATTCATTGCATTCCCCAGCCTTCTCTTCCTCGACCTCTCCCGTATAAGGATTCACGATAACATTCCTTATTTCCGGTGGATTGCGTTCCGGGAACTCCATTCTTGCCTTCCAGCACCCTCCCGGAATTCCGCAGTCCTCATCATATTCCATGCTTGCGTTTTTGGGATTGTATCTCTCCCTTATTATCTCTGCCACATCATCCTTTCCCAGTTTCTCAGGAGCTGACAGCATCACGGCCGCAATTGCAGAAGCAACAACCAGCGCAATCAGCACCAGCGCGTACAATCCCTTTCCCATCAACCCACCAGCTCCGTGAGATTGTATTTCGCTGCGTTCGCAGCATCAATCCTGAACCAGCTTGGCAAACCCCTCACAGGGCTTCCTGTATAGGTTTGTCCGGAGAAGTATATATAATCTATAGACACCTGGTCCTGTTTCACGGCTATGTCACGGCTCTGCAGTTCAGGTATGTTAACAAAGCTTTCCATTCCGTATGTTCTCTCGCTGAGGTTTCCCTCAAGCCTGCCGAGTATCCCGGGCCCGCTCACAGGGAAGACGCTGTAATATCCGTTGTCTATCGCCTCTTTCACAGGAAGCGACCATGCCCCTCCGGACTGGTTGTCAAGATAAATCTCAGCGAAACCCGCTTGTATGGTCCTGTTTATCTTCTGCACGGCATCCGGGACTCCGAGCATGTAGCAGGACACGGAGGGAGTTCCGTTATCCTCTGATATCACGCCCAGGAATCCGGACACGCCGGAAGAGGAGTTCGTTACCAGTATCTTCTGAGACGGGTCCGGGTCGTTCCTGTCGAAGCTGACATTGCCCGAACAGTTCCCAGTCACTGTCCCGGACAGGACCTTGATTGCGTGATAGGAGTAGGGATAGAACACTATGCTCCTTCCCACATAACCGCCCGTGTTCAGCGGAAAGAGCGGGTCCTCTATGTACTCCACGGACACGTTCACCCTTTCTCTTTCAGTTTTTGATATCTCGGCAATGTTCATAGTATCCGAAATATTGACAATAAGGTCAACCTCTATGATTATGCCGGAACTGCTGTCATAGACCGACAGATTCGAATAAGAGAGATTAATGTTCATTTCTTGCACGGACTGCTCTATCTTAAAGAGCCAGTACTCTATTGTATTATTTTCCATTACAAAACTTTCATTTCCATCAAGAGTGCCGTTAACAAGAAGTTCTTTAATGCTGCTGACAGCGTCATCAAGATAAAGCCCCTCCAATATAACTTTATCCGTGGCTGCCAGCATCGCCCTCTTCCCCGCTATGCTCAGCGCATTCCTGAAATCCCTTTCCACGCCCTTCCCTATGCCGGCCACCTGGTCAGCTATGATTTTGTGATACGACGACCCGTATTCCATGTTCTGCCACGAACCCATGTAGAATACGAGAAACGCCATCAGAGGAACCGAGACCATGACCGCTATCAGGGAGTACGCCTGAGCCTTCATGACCACACCCTCACCTCCAGGTTCGCGGGCCCCCACATGCTAGGGACTCCGGAGACCGAATTGACCTCGGTCTCTATATTGGTAGCCACTGCGTATTTTCCCAGCGTCTCATTAAGCCTGTTCACTGCATCATCCACAGCGCCCTGCTCAGTTTCATTAACCTTTCCGTAACCCACGCTTGACGGTATCCACAGAGAATACTCCACGGAGGATTCCGGAAGGATGTAGCAGCCGGAACATATATCTTCCGCTTCTATAACGTTGTTTCCCGAGAGGTTGTAATATGTTGGGTCAATATATATTGATGAAGGAATTGCCCTTGCGACAGTCGTGCTGAATACGGTCTGTTCGCTCCCTCCTTCCGGAAGAACACTGACATTTACCGAATTGCTGAACAGCTGGGCTACATGCATGAATGATTTCTCCATGGAATGTCCTTCAAGAACAAGATTGAAGCTCTTAGGGTTTTCCGGACTCCCTCCGAAGTTGTCTGACATAGTCACATCGACATAACCGTAATACAATCTTCCCTCAGGAAGTTCATATTCGAACTCTATATATGAAGAGTTGTCAGGATCGGTCAGAGGCTCTGAGTATATTATGGTATCTCCTATTCCGGAAAAATCATCATACTGCCCCCACCACGATGTGGCTATCCTGTAGTTCAGCTGCACAAGAACCCAGTTCGTTCCTTCGGAAGCCATATCAGTGAAATTGTACGTAACATCTACTATTCCGTCAGGCGGTGCATCAAACGATGTATATAATGTATCATTAAAATATATTCTGACGTCATCCCTTCCTGCGATGTTCTCTATATCCTCTGCGCGTATGTGTGCTACTACGTTCCTCACAACAGCCCCTTTGGGTATATAGAAAGGGACGAGTGCCCATGCACCGCTCCTTCTGTTTCCGTATTCTTTTGAAACTATGCGGTCGAAATATACCCTCTGTCTCTCCACATTTGTGGCATTCTTTACTTCTTCTGACTGATACTCAACCTCAAGCCTCATCCCGGGATGCACGTGTGAGTTGTACACATCGTTTCTGATTCTCATATATAATGTATTGTTACCGGAATGAACAACATCAGTGACATCCGCCACGCCAAAAGCAGCCCTTCCGCTGAAACCGAAAGACTCGTGGAGCCATGTTATTCTGCTCCTTACGTCCACCCCGTTCACTGAAAGAGCCTCGAATTCGCTCGAGCTCCAACCGTAATGAACAGAAATATACAATGTTGCATTTGTTATGGCTGTCGCGGAGAGATTGAACTTCTTCCATACCTCAAGGTCTCCTCCATCATTCCCCGCACCCTCTATAAAGAACGGAAAGATTTCTGTTGTGTTCTTCTTTATCTTCGTAGCCCACGCCCTTGCCACATACCCTGAGACAGGCTTCCCCAGCTCGAATCCTGAAATCAGCATATTGAATCTTGAAACCGTTTTTCCCTCTTCAAGTGATGACCTGTTGTAGATGTTGTAACCGTCCATGAGTATTGCGTAACCGAACCTCTCGGGCACAAGCCTGTTTATCACATCCTCTGTTATATTTCTTGCATATTCCTGAAGCGTCTGGTTGTCTGAGACCCAGAGCGCTCCTATAACCTCCATAAGCGTCTTGTCCATGTCATCCTGAGTTATCACGCCCTGAGAGATGTAGTAGCTTATCGAAGGAAACTCCCTCATCTCATTTATTTCCACCTCGCTGGATACTGTTATCACGTCTTTCGAAGTGTAATACAATCTCTCGTATTCAAGGCCGGGAGAGTAGAAGGATAGGGAGAGACCTGCTATGAAGACTGTCAGAGTGAGGAGCAGGGCTGCGGCTACCATAGCATCAAGGGAGAGCACAAAGCCCTTAAACCGTTCCATCAATTAATTTATATCAAAGGGTTGTTATATTGCTTGAACCCTCGGGTTGCGTGTGATTAGAAACCTTCTCTCCGCTTCAGCTATCCTCTTGGGCGGCTTCCAAACCCTTAAATTGTTTAGCTTCAATAGTTTACAGTGGACGATATGTTCGAGCCCGTGTACAAGAAGAGCAGGCTTGTTGTCGGAAACCCTGAGAGCAACGTTGGAATAGTCTCCCTCTGGACAAAACCAAGCAGGATAGCCGAGAAGCTCGACCCCTCAACTTATGCGGTGATAGGAAACCTTTTCAGCGCGGAGAGAGGCCTCGACATACTCGTGAGGAATCTCCTCGCTAATCCGGGCATAACCAACATAGTGATAACCGGCTCCGACCTCTCCCATTCCGGAAGGGTTCTCGAGGACTTCTTCAGGAACGGCTTCGAGAGGGGAAAGAGAGAAGTCACAGGAAAGGAGGCATGGGTGGTCAGGAGCGAGCATCCCGGATACATAGGGATAGACATTCCCGAGGATGCCCTGAACGAGCTAAGGGAGAGCATAGCAGTAACAAGAGCGGAAAACATAGAGGACATTGACCTTTCATCGCTTCCAAGACCGGAAAGAAGCCGGGAGAAGAGGGTGTTTCCGAGAAAGGAGGAGGAGACAAAGCATTACGTGGGCGAGAGTTCGGTCTATGTGGTGAGGCACGAGAAGGTCGCGGGCGCGTGGCTCCAGATACTCGACACCATCCTCAAGTTCGGGAAGAAGTGCGACACGCACTACGACGACTACCAGAAGGAGATTCTCAACCTTGTTTCCGTAATCACGGACGAGGACCCCTACAACCTCCACATCCCGGACTTCCTTCCCTGCGACAGGGAAAGGGTTGAAGCGTACATACCGAGGGTTACCACGGACTTCAGGGAGGAGGGAACGAACTACACATACGGCTCAAGAATGAGGAGCTGGTTCGGCGTGGACCAGGTGGAGGAGGCTGTCTCAAAACTCGCGAGGGAAAGGAACTCCCGCGCTGTCGTGATAAACCTCTGGGACTCCAGGCAGGACCTCACAATAGGAGGAAGCCCGTGCATAAACCACATCTGGCTCCGGGTACGAGAGGGAAGGCTCTACATGACAGTCACGATAAGGAGCAACGACATGTTTGAGGGCTATCCGGAGAACGCGTTCGGCCTCCGCTCGCTCCAGGAGGTTATAAGGAAGAGGCTTCTGGAGAAACTGATGGAGAAGGGCATAAAAGAGGAAATATCCCTCGGCGACCTGATAATAAACTCCCAGTCCGCGCACATCTACGACGACTGCTTTGAGAACGCGGAGAAGACGGTCTCGGAGCATTACGGAGAATACGTGAAGCCGCCGTCGCAAGCACTCGACCCGAGGGGAAACATAATACTTTCTATTGAAGAAGGAAGGATAAAGGCCGAGCACACCTCCCCTGACGGAGAGGTTCTCGCCGTTTATCACGCGGCTTCCGCGCTGGAGATGAGGGACATGCTTGTCCGCGAGGGAGCGATAGGAAGCGTGGCGCACGGAATTTATGTCGGAACCGAGCTCCAGAAAGCGGAGGTTGCTTTGAAGAACAACCTTTCCTACGAGCAGGACTCCCCTCTTAACGTTTCTGGAGCGGAAGGGGAGAAACCTCCTGAAAGAAGTGCGGAAGAAACCATGCTTCCCAGAGAGGCGAGGCTGGTGTCTGTAGAGAAGAGGCCTGAGAGGAGGGAGATAGTCCTCACCTATATTGTGAATGACAGGGAATTCAGGACAGAGGCTGAGCTGAGCAAAGAGGAGGACAGGTTCAGGGACTTCCTGAAGAGCAGGGGTCTCTCAAGGATTTTCTGAGTCCTGAAATCATAACTCTGCAAACAACTCCTTAAAGCCGGCGTTCTTTAATCTTTCATAAACCCCTTCTCTTTTGTCCTCGCTCACTGCAATCCTAACAGCCCAGTGCCCCCTCATCTCTTCTTCAAGAAATTCCCTGAATCTTCCCTTGGAAAAGTCATAAACGCTTACAATCTCGTCCTTGCGTCCCTGAGAACCCCTTCTGAGCATGTTAACCTCCTTGGGCCTTAATCTCTCTATGCCCGGAGACGTCGTAATTATTATTTCCTGAGGTTCCATACCAAACTCTTTCCGAATCCTTTCCTCAAGTTCTAAAACCCTGTCAAAGGAAGAGAGTTTTTCGCACACTTCTTTGTATTCCTTTTCACTCACTCCTTCTACAAGTATCGGTTTTCCTCTCAGGTTCTCCCTCAATTCATACCCCTCCATTCTAAGAGCGCCAGCTGTTTTAGGGAGCCTTCTCTCCCTGAACATCCTGTTCATTGCCTCAATGCTCCTGTTCTCGGATTTCATGATTATGTAATCCAATTCTGCGTCATCCATCTCATAAAGCTCTTCCGGTTTTATCTCCCCGTTTTTTATGGCATACAGTATCATCCTTGTTTTCACAGCATCCGCTATCTCCACGGACTTCCTCAGATATATCTCCTTATGCGCGCTCCACCAGCTTTTGAGAAAATCCGTAACAAGGTTTTCGGCCTTCTCCTCCACGGCGTATTCGTTCCCGTCAAAGACAGCATACGTTATTATCTTCTCCACATCCACTGTGGGCAACCCGCAATGCAGCCTGTCCCTTGTTATGTAATCCAGCTTGTCCGCGCCGAGTATTGTTGATATGAGCTTATAGAGTCTGTTCTCCTTCCCGAACACGCTCCTCACGTCATCAGGATTCACCCCGGAGAGTCTTATCTCCTCTTCAATCCTTTCAAGCTTGTCAAAGATTTTATCGTCATGCGATATGCCGAAAACGTCCCTGGCAACGGTTTCCGATATATGGGAATACGCACCGTGACCTATATCATGAAGAAGGCAGCACATCTCAAGAAGTCTTTGATTATATTCACTCAAACCAACTGATTCCCCTATTTCCCTCCCGAAATAGAGGGTTCCTAACGAATGCTCCTTTCTTGTATGAACAGCTCCCGGATAGACATGGAAAGCGCAGCTCAGCTGCCTTATCCTTCCCAGTCTCTGAAACTCTTCTGTGTCAATAACAGGGACGTAATCAGAAACCTCAACATCCACGCCGCCGCCCGGCGCGGGTATTCTTACGGTCTTTCTATTCTCCATGGAGAGTTCTTCCAAAAGAAATTTTAAATAAGAATTCCACCGGTCTGTGACCGGTGGTGGGTATGGGCTTGGCCCATCCAGAAGAGCAAGGAGACGTGGAAAAGAACACGCTCCAACAACCAGATGCAGGTTTCGGGGATTAAACAGCTGGTATGTTTACCGATTAACAGCAGCGAGCCGCAATTCCGGAAAGCCAAAGATAGGCGGACTAGGAAAACGATATTTAAATTCCCTAAATTTCCGAAAAACTCAAACTGCAAAATCGAGAATAACAGTCTGTTTTTGCGGATTTAAGTTAGCAGAACCCTTACAGCAACTCTGAGAATTTCCTTATGGACAATCAATCCTCACGGAGCAGAAATTTCCATGCCGGAATGATTTTTATACCGTTTTCTTCACCCTCCTTTTCCAGGTCGATTATAATGCATTTACTGATTTTTTTGGAAAACCTTTCATCGGAAATGATTTTTTTCAGCTGCTTCAGTTTCTTGCCCTCGAGTTTTATCTCTATTGCTTTAATCTTTTCGTTCCCGATTATAAAATCAATCTCGTATCTGTTCCGGTAAAAATAATTTGCATCCGGGAGCGCTGCTATCAAGTTCTCAAGCATCTTCGGAAGCAGGATTTCGAAATAAGGGTTCAGAGCGAAAATCAGGTTAGGCGTGGTGAAATAAACTTTCTTCAGTTTCCTCATGGTTGCAAGCGGCGAACCTCTGTAATTAAAGATGAATTTTACCAGCAATCCGTATTCCAGGTATTCAAAATAATTGGATATTGTTCTCTCATCCCTTCCAAGGTTTTTTCCTATTTCCTTGAAATTGACAATCATTCCGGGATTCTTTCCTATCAGGTACAGGATTTTTTTCAATAGCTCTATGTCCCTGATCTCAAACTCCTGTGCTATGTCTCTGTAAACGATTCTTTCCACCACAGAATTTATAATATATTTCCTTGCAAAATCCTCGTTCTCTTCTCTCGCCAGTTCAGGAAAGCTTCCATACTTGAGATATCTGTAAAACATGGGCATTATCTCCCTCTTCCATAACTCCGGGTTTTTCTTTATTTTGTCTGTGTCGTACCCGTTGAGCTGAAGGAATTCCTCAAGATGCAAAGGTTCGAGTGCGAAATCGACAATCCTTCCTGCCAGGCTTTCTTTTGCCTTTTTTCTGAGTTTTATGGAAGAGGAACCGGAGATAAAGAATTTCAGGTTCGGATAGAGGTCGTAAAAAACCTTTAATTTCTCTTCCCAGTTCTCAGCCTTTTGAATCTCGTCAAAAAACACGTAAATCCTGTTCTTTTTCCTCTCGAAGGAACTCTCCAGAATCAGTTTTTGATAGGTTTCCAGAACCTCTTTTATATCGTAAGCAATCTCATCAAACGAGAAATAAAGGATGTTTTTTGGCGCTGTTCCATTCTCAAGTAGGTTCTGAACGGTCTGAAAAAGGATTGTGGTTTTGCCCGTTCTTCTTAAACCCTGAATCAGGATTATTTGCCTTTTATTTGCGTATTTTATAATCTCGTGATAGAGTTTTCTTTTATAGCGTTCAAGCCATTCCTCTTTAACCATTCCTGTTTTCCACCAGGGATTGTATTTCTCGAGTTCTGCAACATCTATCATAATAATTTATCTGTAACGCTATTATTTATAAGTTTTAATCACATTGTAATGCTATTATTCCATATTCAACCATTTCACTGCCTTCAGAATGGCTATCGATCCTATGAATATTATCAGAAATCGCAATGTGGAGCAACAGAATGTTTTTTGCGGATTTAAGTTAGCAGAGCCTGAAGAAGTTTTAAATTCCTAATTTCCAAATCTCTGCAGGTGTAAAAGTGATTCTCCCTGACCACGAGATAAAAAAGCTTCTTAAGGAGGGAAGGCTGAGGATAGAGCCTCTCGACGACCCGGAGAATCAGATACAGCCCGCGTGGGTGGACCTCCGGCTCGGCAACGAGTTTGTGGTGTTCAAGGTGACGGGAACCCCCTACATAGACACCCGCAAGGAGACCAAGGGATACTCTGAGAAGATAACCATCTCAGAAGACAGACCCTTCATAATCCATCCCGGAGAGTTTGTTCTCGGGAAGGTGATGGAGTACATAAGCGTCCCTGACGACCTTGTCGGCTCTGTGGACGGCCGCTCCTCTCTCGGACGTCTCGGAATAGTGGTCCACACCACCTCCTCCTCTGTGAATCCCGGATGGGACGGCCACCTTGTTCTCGAGATGGCCAACGTCGGAAAGATGCCTGTCGCCCTCTATCCGGGAATGAGGGTGTGCAAGATAACGTTCCACAAGATGACCTCGCCCGCAGAGGTTCCGTACAGCAAGAGGAAGAACGCTAAATACAAGAACCAGATGGAGATAGTGAACAGCAGGATGCACGAGGACACTGACGTTCAGGACAGCTAGATTATCAGATTTAACAACGCCCCGGCAGACCAGTAGATGGCTGCGCCGTAAAGGAGATGTTCCCCCCTTATTTTATAATCTTCCTCCTTCATTTTTTTCGCGGCGTATATGGCAAGGGACGACGCAACAATCTTTGGAAGATAGACCGCGAGGTCCTCTTCTGTGTAGTGCATCAGACCCCTTATGATAGGGTTTCCTTCGATGTAGTGGCCGTACTCTCTTATGTTATCCAGCGTCGCCTCGGAATCCGCCACAGCCGCTCCAATCATCATGAGCGATGCTCCGAACAGACCGGATTCCCTGACCACCTTCCCGATGCGTCCAAACATATTACGGAATTGTTGGCAAGTTTTAGAAACTTAACGAAGGCACGCACAATCTTGAACGTGCCTGTTCGTGTCTGGGAGGTAAGATGCCTGTCAGGAAGCCACAGTCTGCATGCAAGAACAAGTAACAGCGCATTTGATGAGCTGCGCAAGCTACTTGCTTCAGGTCAGATACTGATAAGGCCGGGAAACAACGGTTCAGGCGCGTCTTTGCCGGTTATATTGGTGAATAATCAGACGCCCGCATAATCTTAAACATTTAAAAACCTCTCTTTCCATATTTACCATGGTGATTTAATGGCAACGCTGCGCCCTGCAAAGTGCTACAGGAAGATTGAAAGGCCTTACACAAGGCAGTCCAGGAAAAAGCCCAGAAAGGGCTACGTGAAGGGAGTTCCGGGAAAGAAGATAAACAGGTTCTGGACAGGAAACCAGAAGGGAACGTTCTCGCTCAGGGCATATCTGGTCTCAAAGAACGCTGTCCAGATAAGGCACAACGCCCTGGAATCCGCAAGGGTGAATACCAACAAGTACCTTGAGAAAACGCTTGGCAAGGACAACTTCTACCTCAGGGTTCTCGTGTATCCGCATCACGTTCTCAGGGAGAACACCATGGCCACAGGCGCAGGAGCGGACAGGTTCCAGACAGGAATGCGCCTCGCCTTTGGAAAGCCCATCGGCGTGGCTGCGCAGGTCAGGGAGAACCAGAGGATAATGGAGCTGAGGGTGGATGCCTCAAAGGAGAGTGTTGCCAAGGAGGCACTGAGAAGGGCATCGGCGAAGTTCCCGACCACCACGAGAATTGTTCTTGAGAATATGTAGGCTTGTTATGCTTCCTGTAAAGGATATCGAAGATTTCGCGAGAGAGGAGAAGAAAGACGCGGATTCTGTAATCCACGACTTCGGCCATCTGAAGAGAACAGCCACTGGAGCTGCATGGTTCGTGCGGATTCTCGGAGGAAGCAGGGAGGATGAGGAGCTTGCCTATGTCGCGGGCCTTCTCCACGACATCGTTCGGCCGAACACAGAGAAGGTATGCCATGCAGAGGCGAGCGCTGAAAGAACAAGAGAAATTCTCCGGAATTTTGGCATCGGGCCAGAGACCGCAGAAAGGATAGTGCTTGTCGTGAGAGACCACAGAAAGCCCGCAAAGTGGAGGGATGCTCTCCACCAGTCGGTCTTCCTCGCGGACAAGATTCTCGAGCAGATGGGGGCCTACGTTGTGTTCCGCAGGGCTTATTACATAGGCGAGTGTTTCGATTTCAGGGATAAACCTTTCAGGGAGTCCGTCACAAAGCATTTCCGGAGAAGGCTTGAGAAATTCAGGCCGGAAGTCTTTCCGGCAAGGTTCAGGAAACTCGTGGAATATCAGTATTCATGGGTTACGGATTTTTTCAGGGATTTTCACTCAGGCATGAATTACGCGGAAACCCTTGCAAGATTCTGTTACGATGCCGGGAGAACGCACAGCATGCTTCTGGAGGAGTGCATAAAACATTATGAACCTGTGAGCTATAGGGACAGGGAAATAAAGGATGAAGCGCTGAAATACATAGAGGGAAGAAAGTTCCGGGAGTTCGAAGGGTTTGTGCGAAGCTAGAATCGGAGAATATAAGCAATGTCAACAGAACAGAGAGGTTGATAAGATATGCGGTGGAAGGAGATTGAAAGGATAATGAAGGAGGATGAGAAGTGGCTGAATATGCTGGAGGAATACGACAGGACAGGAAAGCTCCCTCTGGAAAGGGTCAGGAGAAGCTTCACGCTAAAGAGAACAAATTATGAAAAGCTCCGGCATATCGCAAAGGAAAGAAAAGAGAAGATGTCACGGATACTGGACAGGTTGATTGAGGAGATGGAATTTTAATTACTGAACCTATGAGAATATGGGAGACTTGTACATCAGTATCTCGTCAATATCATAGACTATGCCCTTCTCATCAACATAGATGGAAACTCTATACGCCTTGCTCATGAAATTATTATCACTGCACGGAACAGTGTGCATCTCCCCGATGAACAGACGTTCTTTTTCTGTTGGTATTTTGTGAAAGCTTTCATAAAACCTTAGAATCTCTTCGCTGTATTTCCTAAGCATTTCCCTGTTGGTTTCGGTTTCTTCAAGGGCTTTCTTCACAGCTTCTGTATACACCTTTAAAGAAGTGTCTGCAAAATTGTTCAAATCAAACCCGCATCTGAACCTGTATCTGGGATTTCCTTCTGCACATTCTTTAAGGACCTCAATCAGATCCTCATAAGAGGTTTTGCGGCATTTCATACTAACCACCCGGTTGTTCATGATTCAACAGTTTTTACTCTCCATAATTCAAGTGATGATTCCAATTCTTCTCTGTTGTTCTCTGGAAACGATAATCCGATTATTTTCTTTTTGTCCATGTTCGCACCCCCTGAACTTAAAACACCTTCTTCAGTTTCTTGCCCCACCTCATCTCTCTTCCGGCCTTTGCATGGCGAACCCATTTTCCATTCTCGAATCTCTGGACGCAGTCCATGGTGAAGTGCCTGCTCTTGTATACGCTTCCTGTTCCTATCGCCCTGAACAGCTCTCTTCCATGCATCTTCTGATAAACCCTGTCAGCTTCTACAAAAGCCCTGGTCTTCTCTGCATCGAAACCTGAAGAGAGGAATATGTCCACCTCATGATATCCAGCCTCGTCAAGCTTTCTCCTCGCACCCCAGATACCCTGAACTTTAACACCTCTCCCTCTCAGGTATTTTTCATCCATACCCATCTCCGGCAAAACCACCTCTGAGGAATACTGGATTGCATTTTCTCCGGCTGTATCGATCCTGACACCCGAAAGATTTCCTTTCAGTTTCTCCGCCGCTTCCAGCGAATCCGAAACCTCCCTGTTGAAGGTATCGATGAGAACTATCCTCGGGACGTTTTCATCGATGTATTTATCGAACGCAAGCGCTGTCTTGACCGTTGCGTTTTCTTCAGGATATTCAGCAGCATAAGCAAGGACGAGTATGTGAGGTATTGTCCCTACACCCTTTCTATTCCAGTGAACCGCTCCGTTGTCTGTTGAACATCCCTTCATTCCCGCCTCAAAGCATGCCTTTGCAATATCATAATCCAGATCCGGATGGAAATGTCTCGCTCCAAAGTAGTAGACATCCTTGTCTTCTGCTGCTTCCACAATCTCCCTTGCGTTCTTGTAGACAGCATCAAGGTTTGCATCTTTCTCTGAAAGAAGACCGAGTATGACTGTTTCATAGGTTATAGAATCCTGTATATAGCTGTCTATAACCATAACGGTTTCATTCGCATCGCAGAATTCACCCTCATCCACACAATAAAGATGGCCGCCATTCTCCTTTACCGGGGAATTCTCAAGAATCTCTATAACATCCTCTATTCCGTGAACCTCTCCCGGAAGGCGCGAAAACACCTGCATTCTCAAATACGGATTCACACCGTCTTTTCTCAAAATCTCCTCGCTTCTGAGAAAATACTTATCTGTGAATTCCCGATAGTTCTGGGGGTCAAATCTTCTCATATCACCACCTTTAATTGTCCAAAATGGCTGCTCGTTCTGAATTAATGAGAAATAGTGAAATTTCATATTTAATGATTTGTTGTAAATTATACAACAGAAAATACGAACAAAAACCAGTTCAAAATCCATTATAATAAATAGTTTTGTATTGATTAATACGATAAATTTATATAAAATTACCGAGTAACTCTAAACA
>WAQT01000012.1 GCA_015520105.1 Candidatus Aenigmatarchaeota archaeon | reverse complement strand
TTCCCATACTAATCCATACAGATCCATGAACTGAGGCAACCCTTATCGAGCCGATTTTTGTATGATGTTTATATACCACGACCCGAGGGCATCGCAATTCCCATCCTAAGCCCCGGGAGGGATTATCAGAACCGTTAATTTGCGTTAGCGGTCTTTCCGTGAACGCTTTAGCGCGCTTGCCTGCGCTAAAGGGTTCTTTTGAACCCTCGACCTATCGCTTACGAGGCGATCGCTCTGCCAGCTGAGCTACCGAGGCCATGGCCTTCGCCTTATGACTCGAAACCTGTGCTACAGTGACGGAGACAAGACGTGCAACCAATGCGGTCTTGTCCATCTGGCCTTCGCCTTATGACTTGCACACTATCCGACATTACCGGAGACGTGACGTGCAATCGGTTCGGTCACGTCCAGCTCACCTTCGCCTTGCTACTTCCATCCTGTGCTACAGTGACGGAGACAAGACGTGCAGCCAATGTGGTCGTGTCCACCTGACTTCGCCCTGTCACTTGCATCGTGGTTCTCACTTATATTGTCCTCTTTAATTTTAATACTTGTTCCAATCCTTTTTTATGAAAGAGGCGATGTTCTGGCAGAAGCTTGAAGAAAAGAGAGTCAAATGCACGCTCTGCCCTCGCAGATGCGTGATCCCCGAAGGCAAAACAGGCTTCTGCAACGTCAGGAAAAACCATGAAGGGAAGCTCGTGACCCTTGTGTACGGAAAAGCGATAGCTATGCACGCGGACCCCATCGAGAAGAAGCCCCTCTTCCACTTCGCTCCGGGGACGAAGTGCCTGTCCTTCTCCACTGTAGGATGCAACCTTGACTGCGCCTACTGCCAGAACTGGGAGATTTCGCATCCTGAAAGGATAACAGGAGAGGATGTTGAACCGGAAGAAATCGTGGAGAGAGCGAAATCCCTCGGGCTTCCGGGAATCGCTTATACCTACACTGAGCCCACGATATTCTTCGAGTACGCTTATGATACAATGAGGCTCGCCAAAAAGGAGAAGCTCTACAACGTCTGGGTGTCCAATGGCTACATCTCTCCCGAACCGCTCAGGAAAATCTCAAGACACCTTGACGCAATAAACGTGGACATAAAGGGAGACTCCGGCTTCTACCGCAAAATATGCAGGGTGCCTGACAGGAGACCGATACTCGAGGCCCTGAAGCTCTACAAAGAGGAAGGCGTCCATATAGAGACCACCACGCTGCTCGTCCCCGGATACAACGACTCGGAGAAGGACGTGAAGGAAATCGTCTCATGGATAAAGGAGAACCTCGGTCCGGACACCCCGGTCCACTTCTCCCGCTTCTTCCCGGACTTCAGGATGAGGGACGTCCCTCCCACTCCGGTAGAGAGCCTTGAGAGGGCGTGGAGAATCGCCTCTTCCCTGGGAATGCGCTGGGTCTATATAGGAAACGTCCCGGGACACGAGAAGGAGAACACCTTCTGCCCGGGCTGCGGGAAGCTGATGGTAAAGAGGGACGGCTACGCTGTGAAAATCCTTGCGGAGAAGTGCGAGTGCGGAGAGAAGCTTCTCCTGAAGGGGAGAAAGTGGATGAAAAGATAGATTACTCCCGGGTTTTGTATCTCTTCACAAGCTCTCTCGCTTCATTCCTGTCAGACACTTCCTCCACGATTCCGTTCAGCGCATCTACGTACCATTCGCTGTTGTTCTTTGCGCCGTTCTTGTTTATATGAACTCTTAGTGCTTTTATATTGTCGCTATAAATCTTATTATCCAGTGTTGGCGGTGTATACATATCTATTCTTCTTCCTGCTTTTTTGCACTCAAATACAGTTCTATAGACGTCGTCACAGGTTATGACTTCCCTTTCCACTTCCAGAAGCGGAACGCATCTGTACGCGTCACACTTTGCATCCCTCATGCTTCACTTCCTATTATACCCAATTCCACTAAGTCCTTTCGCACGTCTTCGAGCACATCATCAGCCTCTTTCCATTCTAGGTCGTAAAGCTCTCTTGGGTCATCTGCATAACCATACCCTCTCAACCCCGACGCAAGGTATTCATGAACATCTTCAAGAGCGATATTCCTTTCCGTGAGTATCCTCTCGATGTCCTTGAAATATCTATACCTCTTCCCAACAACATTCTTTATGCTCCCTATCGCCTTCCATGCGGATTTGAACAGTCCTTCATCATTGTAGTGCATGCTATCGTGAAACATTTCAGCAAGGTCTTCCTTTACATGAGAGATAAATGTTCCCCATTTGCGAATTCCGCGAAGAGCCGTGGCTGTCACTCTCTTCTCCTCTGGTATAACATACACACTATTTCTGCACGCGCCGCATGGGGCGTTTTCTGCGGTTTCGTGTATGATTATATTAACAGGATAATACGTCCTGGAAAGCCCCTGGTAGTCCTGCACGTAAACGTTCAAATCTTTCCTTTCATGCTTGTACAAGAGCGCCTTTACCCTTTCAGCCACAGTATCTGCATACGCTTTCATCCACTCACCTATTACCATTATTCGATAGTAAATTATTTAAATATATCCCTGATATATACAGCAAGTGAGCGCATGAACGAAATACTCAGAGAAATAGAGGAGACCAGAGAACTTGCCTATAAAAAATCAGAAAGCATTGACTATCAACCAAGAGAAACTCTTATTGAAACAGCGAACGCAATCCCCTTTGACATCCCTACAGGTCCGCTTCCGGAACAGGATTACATAGCAAGGAAGAACATCGAGCTTGATGAGGAAAGCTGCCTCGGAAGGGTTGCACAGGCAGGAGCGTTCATAGAGAGGCTCTTCCCTGAGGCTGATGTCAAATATGCCGAAGTCTGGAAGGACCGTTTCGCAGAAATTCTTATCGACGTTCTGAAGAAAGAGCCGGAGAAGAGATTTGACCCAAGCTTCATGACTGAACTCCTGATGTATGAAGAACCTCACGCAATACTCACAATAAACGGTCATCAGTACGAGCCGCTTTCCAGAAAACTGGGCGTGAACATAGAACACCCAAGAATAAAGGAGTTCGGCCTATGGGAGGGAATTACAAGCTCGAGAATGGTCTCAAAGTCAAACCTTGAAAGCGACCCAAAGAAGAGACTCTATATCCTCGACAAAGCAGAGGAGATATGCCCCGGAACCACCCTTGTCAGAGAGAACAAAGCCGGTATTCTTGTTTATCTTGACAGGACAAGGGAAGCTATAGAATCCATCGAGTGGCTTCTTGAGAGAAGACCATGCGCGCGGACGCTACTTACGCACTACCTCCTGACAGGAAGCATGGAGTCCTACGAAACGCTTAAAAACACCTACACCGAAGAAATAATAAAATACATAATGCCGGAGTGAGTGCATGGACGAGGTATACAGGAAACTCAGGGAAGGAAGCGACGAAGAAGCGAGGGAGGTCTACAAGACGCTTATGAATAACGCCTTGAGGTCGGCCGTAGCAGCTATAGCGAGCAGGAACTTCTCGCACAACATCGGAGAAAATATAAAGAAATACGCTCTGAATGATTAATCCTTTGCAAAATAGTCCCTGAAGCCTTCAGGAAGGAACACGAATTTGTGCTCTCTGTAGAATATCATGTATCTGTAATTCCTTATCACATCCGAGAACAGGGACTTTATCTCCTCTATGACAGCTCTCAGCTCGTTGAGACTCCTTACCTGAACCTCTATCTCGAAGTCATCCCCTCCGAGAACCTCGTTGTCGTATATGATGTTCGGATGCCTCTTTATGTACCCCCTGAGCTGCTTCTCCCTCTCTTCAGAGAGGTTGTGAACGTTGAGATGTATCTTGAAATACTGGTATCCCAGCTTTCCTATGTCAAACATGGTCCTGTAGCCCACGATAATTCCCTCCTTCTCCATCCTCCTTATTCTCGATACAACGGTCTTTGCGGTTATGCCAAGTCGCTTCGCTATCTCCACTGCGGGCGTCCTCGCATTCATGGACAGGATGTCCAGAATCTCTATATCCGTCCTGTCAGCTCCCGCGCTCTCGTTCCCGGATATGAAGACATACTCCTCGTCATTCGTCTCCTTTCCGAGTATGTACGCTCTGGGGAAGTAGGAAACCCTGCTGAATATGGTGAGCCATCTCCTCTCTATAAAATCCCTGTACCTGCCCAATATCTCCTTCCATAGCTTGCGCATCTCTCCAATCCTCCTGCAAAGCACCCACATTCCAACGTCGTATTCTCCGTCTATCGATACTATCCACGTCACATTCCCCTGCATCTTCAGGAATCCTATTATTTCCTTCTCCTTCTCCGGAGTGGTGTTCTGGAACTTCAGATAGAGCCTGAACGATATCAGGTCCAGCCTTCCTGTATCTATCACGACGTGGAACTGTCTGATTATGCCGGCTTTCGCGAGCTTGTTCACCCTGTAAATGACAGAGTCCTTGCTCAGCCCGACCTTCTTCGCGATGCTGTGGAATGACTGCCTGCTGTCCACATCAAGCTCATAGAGTATTTTCCTGTCTTTCAGGTCGAGACCATTCATATTCATACATTGATAATATAATATATAAATATTTTTACCTTTTGTCTGAAAAATCAATAACAACTTTCTTATTCTATATGTCACCAC
>WAQT01000011.1 GCA_015520105.1 Candidatus Aenigmatarchaeota archaeon | reverse complement strand
GTCCAGGCAATCGAGGAGAACATTCCCACTCCCAAGAGGGATCAGTCAAAACCGCCGCTCATGCACATAGCAAGGTCGTTCGACATCAACAAGCCCGGCACTCCGATAGAGAGACTCTCCGGAGGAACGCTCGGGGGCTCGCTTGTTCAGGGAATTCTCAGAAAAGGGCAAGAAGTGGAGATAAGACCCGGAGCGAAAATCAACGATTCCTACCGGCCGATAAGGACAAGGATAATGAGCCTTCAGAAGGCGATGACCGATATAGAGGAGGCCGGGCCGGGAGGCCTTCTCGCGGTTTCCACAGAGCTTGACCCGTTCCTCACGAAGTCGGACAACATGGCAGGGAACGTTCTGGGACTTCCGGGAAAGCTCCCGCCCGTGCATGAGAGCCTCTCTCTGAAAATCTCGCTCCTGGAGAGGGTCGTAGGTACCAAAGAGGAGACAGAGGTTCCGGAGATAAGGACCGGCGACGTGCTAATGATAGCGACGGGCACGAACAGGACAGTCGGGGTGGTGACGTCAGCGCAGAAGGAAAGGGTTGAGATAAAGCTGAAGATACCGGTGTGCGCGGACAAAGGCTCGAGAGCGGCGGTGTCCAGGCAGGTGTCAGGAAGGTGGAGGCTCATCGGCTGGGGAGAGATAGAATAGGAAGCGTTGCGAGCCGTCGCTCATTGCGGATAGAACCTGAGTTCAAGGTTTCCGGACTCGTCGTAACCGAATTCTACCCTTCCGCCTTTCACGAAAAGCGATGCATCTTCGGCGAGTTCTTCAAGCTTTTTGTCAAGCGTTTCCCTTGACCTTCCCGGGAGGTCATAAAGCTCGAGTATTTCTATTATCTCCTCTATGTCGCCTGTTCCGTACCCTTCTATTACAACGCAGGCTGAAGGGTTGCCGGCCCTTCTCTTTGCATTCTCGACCTGATGCGATAGCCTTTCAAGGCACAGGCCGTAGAGTTTCATGTCCTTCGGGTATTCCATGGAAACCCCTGATGAGAATCAGACTATGTCCCTCTCGGAGACTATCACGAAATCTCCGACAGACTTGACCGCAGAGAAGGGAACGAGAAGCCTGTTCTTGTCGTCCTGCTGGAGGTTCATGTTGGAAACGTGGGATGTGGTGTCCGTTATCGCGATGTTTATCAGTTCGCCGGACTCTGTTATGTAGTCTATATCGCCTATCACGCCGAACTTCTTTCCAGTCTCCTCAGATATCAGAACCTTTCCTATGAGGTCCTTTCCCCTCACCCTCTCGACGCTCATTCAAAAACCTCCGAAATGGAATGATTATATGTAGGAGTATAGTTATTTAAACTTAACGCGGCAGAACGGGACAGCTTGAGGCGTCTGTCAGGCCTGCACGAACATCGTCCTGAACCTGCTCGAGACAGAATACTTGTAGGTTTTTCCGAGCTTTTTCCTCGTGACGAAGCCGTCAGCCATGAGTCTTCTCAGAAGATTGTTCACGGACCTGAGGGCGTTGTCCTTGTTCTTGTAGTCGTCCGTGCTTATCATGTTCACTATCTCCGTGGGCGAGAGTTCGCCCTTCTGGGAGAGGGTTTCGAGTATCATTCTCTGCCTCTCAGGAAGGATTTCTATGCTCTCGAGGGAGACCCTCCTCTCCTGTCCTGCAGACTCCCTCAGGAAGTCGGAGTCTATTGTGGATATCTTCCTTGCAGCTGCCTTCTGGACAAGCTCGTTGCAGAACCTGAGAATCTCGCGAGGGAATCCTGCGGTGTTCTCGTATATGTAGTCCATGGTCTCATGGGTGAATGGTTTTATGTCATCCCCTCCCATGCTCTCTATCCTTCTCTTTATCAGTTCCCGCGTTTCGGATTTCGTGAGGTTGGTGAGCTCTATCTTGGTGCTCACCCTTCTCATAAAGCTCTCGAGGTCGCTCTTGAGCTTGCTCTCGAACACAGGCAGGCCGGCCATCACTATATACAGGTTGTCTATGTGGTCGGTGAGCGTGCGGAGCCACTCGAGGCTGTCCTGGGAGGACTCGTGGCATTCGTCTATCAGGAGAAGGCACCTGCTTCCGTTCAGTTTTTTGTTGATGGTATCGCCGAGATTGTATATGCTCGTGTTCCCCCTCCTGAGGAAGGATAGGAATCCCTTCGTGAACACGGAGAATATCTCTGTCCAGTCGTTCGGATCTTTGGGGGGCTTTGGAAGGTATATCACATGGTCGTAACTATTCTTCATTTCGGAGCTTATGTGCTTGAGGAGCGTGGTCTTGCCCGAGCCTGTCGGGCCGAGCAGCAGGGAGAACTTGCTTCCGTTGAGTATTCCACTCGCAAGCTTTGAGACCTCTTCCGAGTATCCCACGAAGAGCTCAGGCATTATCCTGAACATGAATGGGTTTCCGGACCATCCGAACAGTTCCTTGAGAGCCTCGGTCATTCAATCACTCTGTTCATGCTATGTTCACAAAACATTCATAACACCGGCGTGAACTTGTGAAGATATAGGAATTATGTAGCAAGAATTTAAAAGCTTTTGCCGCCATGCGGACCGGAGTGGCATATATAAATCCATGAACAGAAAGATTGGCTATGAGGCTTTTTGCTGCGATAGACGTCCCCTCAGAAGTATCCGAAAGAATATGCAGCATATTCGGAAGGCTTGAGTCCGGAGGAGCGAAGCTCAGGTTCACGGCCCGGGAGAACATTCACATCACGCTCAAGTTTCTCGGTGAAGTTGATGAAGAAAGGATTCCGGATGTCGTGAAGGGAATGAGGAAGGTTGCAAATCAGCATGAGAAGTTCACGGTCTCTGTCGAAGGAGTTGGTTATTTCGGAAACAGCAGTTATCCAAGAGTGATATGGGCCGGAATCTCGGAAGGAAGGGATAAGGTGGTAGAGATAATGAAATCGCTCGAGAGGGAGCTCGGCTGGGCGAGAAGGGAGGGAAAACCACCCTCGCCTCACATCACCATAGCAAGAGTGAAACAGTCTGGAGATGTTCACAGGCTCCTGCGTGAAGTTGAGGGAATGGAGCGCGTGAAGTTCGGTGAATTTCACGTGAACAACATCCTTCTAAAGAGCAGCGTTCTCGGCATGGAGGGGCCTGTGTACAGGAACATAGAGAGGTTCCCTCTCAGGGAGCCGGAACTTCGCCTCTGAGGTTTTCGGATGAACGAGAGGACCCTTGTAAGGCTGTGCCTGGCAGGCTCTGTCATCGGAATAGTTGCGCTGTATTTCTCGCTGTCGCTGATTCAGGTCCCGCGCTACAGGACAGGAGAGATAACGCCTGCAATGTCAGGGAGCATGGCCAATGTTTCAGGAAAGGTTTCTGACGTGTACGTTCACAGGAACGGTCACATCTTCTTCACTCTAAACGATGGAAGCGGTGAAGTGAAGGTGGTTGTTTGGGACAGCGTTGCGAGAGCTCTCGGGAGAAAGGGAATCAACGCGACCGAAGATATCAGGAACGGAGCGCTCCTGGAGGTCACGGGAGAAGTGATTCTATACAGGGGCGAGACCGAGATCGTCCCGAAGAGGCCTGACATAAAAATTCTTGAATAAAGAAACCGGGAATTCCTTTATCTCCTCACTATTACCATGTTGGTCATTCCCCTGCGCTTTCTCTCCACTATCCCCCTTCCCTCAAGCCTGTCCAGCACTCTCGTGACTTTGGCCTTTGGGAACCCGCTCTTCTCGACTATGTCTGACTGGAAGGAGCTTCCCTTCTCGTCAAGGAGTATTTCCATCACCTTCCTCTCGTCCTTGGAGAGGTTCCTCAGGATGTCCTGACGTTCTCTCTCCGAAATATCGAAGGACGCTCTTCCTGGAAGCTTCGTGCTGATGGAGGGAGAGATGAGAAAATAAAGGCCTATGAAGAACACTATCAATGTTATGGCCATGCTCACGTTTGTCTGGTATTCGAGAGTCCCGAACATCGGGCAGGAAGAGCCGTGCTCGCAGGAGAGGGTTATGATCTCGCTGAGAGCGGAGTTGAAGGAATAGATTATGAAAGCTATGAGACCAGAAATTATTATCAGGAGAATTCCTGTTATCTTGCTGTCCATGCTGTCACTCTTAAATTGGATTTTGGGCTTATTAAAATTCCCTTCAAGAATCAGTTGTTCTCCACTGGCTTGGTCTTTCCTTTCTTCCCGCTCTCTGAGGGAAGCTCTATTCCCATCACCTTGGACTCGCCCGCCTCCATGGTCACTCCGTACACCTGGTCCGCGTCGTTTATCAGGGCATCGTTGTGGGATATCACTATGAACTGTGCGTTCTTGGCCTCTTTCCTTATGAGTTGCGCAATCTTCTTGGTGTTCGCCTTGTCCAGAGCGGCGTCAGCCTCGTCAAGGATGTAGAAGGGCATGGGCTTGTGCCTCTGTATCGCGAAGAGGAACGTGAACGCTGTAAGGGTTTTCTCCCCTCCGGACATGTTGTCTATGCTGAGAAGCTTCTTTCCCGGAGGCTGGGCCTTTATCACGAGCCCGGAGTTTATGTCTCCGGGGTCCTCGAGTTCGAGAAGCGCTTCTCCTCCCACAAGCTCTTTGTAGACCCTGCTGAAGTGCCTGCTGATATCGTTCAACGTGTCCATGAAGACCTCCCTCCTTCTGGACTCTATCTTCTCAACAGTGGAGAGTATGGAGTTCCTCTCGCTCACTATCCTGTCCACCTTCTCCCTGAACTCGTCAAACTCGGCCTTGAGGGAGTCGAAGTCCTCAAGGGACTTGAGGTTTATTGGTCCGAGGTTGTGTATCTCTTCGAGTGTTTCCCTCTCCAGAGACTTCAGGGAATTCACGGGCTGTTTCACGTACTCCTCGAGTTCCTTGGGATAATCCTTGCCATTCTGCTTGCCGGCCTTCTTTTCGCTTTCTCCATTGGTTCTCTCGTCCCACTGTATCTTTAGATTCTCGAAATTCGCCTCTGTCTTTGCCTTCTGGATGTTGAGCTTTCCTATCTCTTGCTGGAGCACAAGCCTCTTCTCGTAGGCCTCCTTTCTCGCCTCCCTTGTCCTCCTCAGGGTTTCGTCGAGCTTCACCCTCTTCCTCTCGAGGTCCGTGGTTTTCGTCTTCTTCTCCTTCTCAGCGAGGGCCTCGAGCTCCTTGTTCATCTCCACCAGCCTTCTCTCTATGCTCTCTATCTCCCTCTCCAGTTTCTTCTTCTCCTCGATGTACCTGTTCACCTCAGAAGCGCCGGAACCGGACTTCCTCATGAAGCCGCCGGTTATCGCTCCGGATGCCTCGAGAAGGTCTCCGTCGAGCGTGACCATTCTCACTCTCTGCTTCTCCATTATCTTCCTTGCGCGGTCTATGTCCTTCACCGCAGCAGTGGTGGAGAACACGTAGTCTATCGCTGCGGTGTATTTCGGCTCGTGGTGTATGAGTTCGGAGAGCCAGCCTATCGCTCCCACAGGAAGCTCCTTCTTGTGGGGAGGCCTGATCTTATCCAGTGGAAGGAACCTTGCCCGTCCGAGCTTCCCTGACTTCAGGAACTTCACGCACTCTATGGCGTCATGATGCGTCTCCGTGACTATGTCGGTCATGTGCCCGCCTGCAGCGACCTCCACAGCTGTCCTGTACTGCGCAGGGACAGTGATGAGTTCCGAGAGCTGGCCGCACACCCCTCTCATTCCCCTTATGTGCTTCAGCACAGGATTGGTTCTCGACTCTATGGCTGAGAGCCTCTCTATCATGCTCTCGAGCCTCTCTATCTCCCTCTCGTGGGAATCCCTCTTGTCCTGAAGCCTCTCCACCTCTGCCTGAAGCTTTGCAAGGCGCTTGGACTCTTCGATGCGTCCAGAGGCCTGTATCACAGACTTTGTGAGCTCCTCGAGCTCCTTCTCTGCAGC
This sequence comes from Candidatus Aenigmatarchaeota archaeon, assembly GCA_015520105.1. Taxonomy (GTDB): domain Archaea; phylum Aenigmatarchaeota; class Aenigmatarchaeia; order QMZP01; family QMZP01; genus WAQT01. The sequence goes on along the minus strand of WAQT01000011.1, from coordinate 939 downwards.
GGCTATCTCCTTGTCGTACTTGGCTATCTCCTTGTCCAGCTCTTCGGAGAGCTTCTCCTTCTCCCCGAGTTCCTTGCTTATCTCTTCGAGTTTTCTCTCTGAGATGGAGTATTCCTTCCAGAGTATTGCAGCCCTCACCTTTGAGAGCCTCGCCTCTAATTCCCTATACCTCAGGGCTGCCTCCCTCTCCTTCTCGAGCTTCTCCATTATCGAGAACTTCTCCTGAAGAATGATTTCGGCCTCCCTCACCCTCTCCTCTATCTTCTGCAGCTCCTTCTCGGCCTTCGCCTTCTTCTCGTCGTACTCCGATATCCCGGAGATGTCGTCTATTATCTTCCTCCTCTCTACAGGGTCCATCTCCACTATCTTGTTCACGTCGCCCTGCTGGATTATGTTGTGACCATTCGGGTTTATGCCGGCCTGAGAGAGGATGTCCACAAGCTGCTGCCTTGTCACTACCTTGTCGTTTATCCTGTACACTGACACGCCCGCGTTGTTTATTCTCCTGCTTATGGAAACGCTCTTCTCCTCAAGGGGAAGGATTCCTGAGGAGTTGTCGAAGTAAAGGGAGACCTTGGCGTATTCAGAAGCGTCCTTGTTGGCAGAGCCGTGGAAAATCAGCTCGTTCGCCTTCTTCGCGCGCATGGACCTTGAGGAAGACCTTCCGAGAACAAACGATATCGCGTCGCCGATGTTGGACTTGCCGGAACCGTTCGGTCCCGTGATGACGGAGAATCCGGGAGGGAAAGGTATTGAGGTTTTTCTCTTGAAGGACTTGAAACCCTGTATAACAATCTTCTCTATCTTTGTCATGTTCTAATATTTTGGAGGAGGTGTTTTATATAGGTTCGGAAGATGCGGTTTGGGTCTGTGCCAAGGCGTGCGCTGTCCACATTCTCCCGGAAGCTAAGAACAAATTGGTGTTTCGCGGCAGGGCAT
>WAQT01000010.1 GCA_015520105.1 Candidatus Aenigmatarchaeota archaeon | reverse complement strand
CCATAAATATGCACAGAAATGATATCATGCAATTCTTATCTACGTATCATTCAGATGCTTACATTTTTATGGATTTCTTCTAAACTCTTAGTGGATGGGTGAATGAACATCGCAATCCTTGTATCGGAGTTTGACGGGTTTGGAGGAACAGAAACCCAGACCCGCCTTCTCGCAGAGAAACTCTCCAAAAAGCACAGCGTCACTGTCATTACAAGGAGAGTCCGGGGGCTGCCGAAGACCGAGGCGAGGAAAGGCTTCTCTATAAGAAGGCTCTTCTACGTTAGAATACCGCTTGTTGGATTCATTCTCTTCTCCCTTTCCGCGTTTCTCTACCTTCTCAGAAAAAGAAGGAACATCGACGTTCTGCAGTGCATGATGATAAACCCGAACGGCCTCATCGGCCTTGCTGCAGAAAAGCTCCTGGGCATCAGGACGTTCGTGTGGTCAAGGGGGGAATACAGTTACATAACCTCCTGGTTCTTCAGCAGGCTGGTTGTCAACCTGGTGATAAACCGCGCCAGAAACATCATAGTCCAGTCGAACGCGGCAAGAAAACAAATCCTGAAAGCGTTTCCGGGCAAAACGATTCATGTCATACCGAACGGCATAGACATCCCTTCCCGTGCATCGTCTGGAAGCAAGGTCGTTTACGTCGGAAGGCTCACTCCGGTAAAGGGAGTGTCCTACCTCCTTGACGCGCTCTCCATGATGAAATCCCAGCCGGAAACCATAATAGTGGGAGACGGGGCTATAAGAAAGGAACTCGAACGCCGGGCGCGGGGACTCAGCGTAGTGTTTGCCGGCAGCGTGCCTCCTGAAGAGGTTTCAAGATACCTTCTTCAGGCAAGAGTGCTCGTTCTTCCCTCCCTCTCAGAGGGCTTTCCAAACGCTGTTCTTGAGGCGATGTCTTTCGGAGTGCCAGTGATAGCAACCGCGGTGGGAAGCGTCCCGGAGATAGTGAAGCACGGAGAGAACGGGTTTCTGGTGAAACCAAAAGACCCAAAGTCCATCGCGGCGTTTCTTGAGAAACTCCTTTCCGATGATATCCTTATCGAAAACATGAGAAGGAATGCCCGGCTCACAGCAGGCAAATACTCATGGAGCGCGGTTATAAAGAAGCTCGAAGCGCTATACAACGCCTGATGACGGACAGCGCTCCCTTTATATCCCCAATAAGAGCGTTCCTGTCAATCCCCCTTATGTACGGAAGCAGGCCAAGGACTATCACTGCCTTGAATGCGATTATGGTGAAAGCTTTAGCCTCAATGAAGTGCGTCCATGTTATTCCGAACGCTGAAAGCATCCGCGTTCCGAAGCCGTCAGGCGTTCCGAGGAACCACCCCAGAGGAACAAGAAGATAGAGCGGAAACATTTTCCTTATGAAAGGATGCCTATCCCAGTTCATTATAACAGCGGCATAAAGAAACACTATGTGATGAATCTCTATCAGGTTAGCAAACAGGAAATACACTGACATCACGACAAAAACAAGCGACTCCATACTTTCCTTCCTGAACACGAAATAGGAGAGCAAGAGAAAGAGGAACGTCGCGCACAGGAACGCATAGGAGACTGCGGGAGACCCAATGCCAAAAAGCGCAAGGAGCCCGGAGAACGAAAGGTTCCACGGGTCCCCGGGGGATATCCCGCTGCCGAAAGCAAGATTCCCGCCAAAATCAAAGCGCGAACTTGCTATGTAGGCAGCGCTGCCAATCAGAGGAACAGCAAAAATCGAAAACAGCGCCTTCCTGTTTCTCGCAGCCTTAATTAAAAAGACAGGAATCAGGTAAGCTGCTATGAGCTTCGAGATATAACTGAACCCGAACGCCAGCGAGGACTTCACCTCCTTTCTTCTGGAATAGAGATGAACAGAAAGAACCAGAAACATCACGGATATCCCGTTCATCTGCCTCCATTTGAGGCTGTTCAGGGTCACGGGATTCATGAAATATGCCACCGCAAGCGCAAACGCGGCGTTCTCGGAAACCCTCTTGGACCTGAGAATCTTGTAGAGAAAAACAAACGCTATGACGTCCGCGACGTTCAGAATGATTACGAAGAGGGCATCAAAAACCCTGTAACTGCTTCCTGAAGCCTTGACAAGAAGCGCCATGAAATACCACAGAACAGGCATGTATGAAACCTTTCTGAATATCTCATCGCTGTAATACCTTGCATAAAACCCCTTCATCTCATCGCTCATCGGGTCTTCAAGCCCATAGGCTCTGAGCGTCCTGTCACCGAGAAAATACCATGTCTTGTCATCTCCCTCTGTGTGAATGAAATACCCGAAGGATGCGGCTATCCTGAGAGCTGCAAGCAATATAACAACAGCCAGAAACACCACGCGCTTTCTTTTCATTTCCATGCACTGACCCCGTAAATCTTCCTGAACACCCACAGCGATACAGCAGCGCATGCTATTGCAAACCAGAGCGTTGCAAATCTTACAGCTATCACGGATACTGATGCCGCTGCACTGCCTAGACCGAAACCGATAAGCATCAGATACATTCCCCCCTCGGTCACCCCTATCCCTCCGGGCGATGTGGAAAGAGAGCCTGTCAGGCTTGAGGCAGAATAGACAAAAAATGCAATTCCCAGAGGAATCGGGTATCCGATATCCGCAACTATCATCCAGAGCGCAATGCACTCAAGAGACCACGCAGCAATGCTCAGAATCACTGAGACAGCAAGCTTTAAGGGAGAATTGATGCTTCTTACTCCCTCGTACACGTCGTCAATCTTTTGGATATGCTTCCTCAGCACGCCGATTCTCATGGCAATTCCTCTCATTCCCCTGTACACCCTCCTGCTGTATACCGCAAGCGCAATCAGAGACACGAATGCAACAGAGGCGCTCAGGGACAGCGCTTCTCCAACAAACGCGTAAGAAGACACGACCGCTATCGCAATCACTCCAATAACATCGCTCAGTCTTTCGGAGAACACCGCAGGAACTGTTCTTCTTATCCTTATGCCATCGCTTTTCTTGAGCATGTGCGACTTCCACACTTCCCCTATCTTTCCTGGCGTGATTGTCATGAGCATTCCGCTGAAAAATACCAGAAGGGATTTCCGAAGCGGAACCTCTGCGCCAGCAGCCTTTATATAGTAATGGAACCTTGCTGCCCTGAGCAGATAGTTTCCGAAAGCCAGCAGAAGAACAGCAGATACCGTGCTCCATGAGAGGAAAATCTCAGATAAACCTGAGAAATCGCTCAGTGCGAGCATCACCGCATATACAGCAACAGATGCAAAAACAACGTACCACACCCTTGATGCAGACCCCTTCCCGCCCGCTCGCATATACAACGTTGTTGCGAAACGTTTTATAAATTTCATTCAAAATGATTACGATGGCAGGAGAGAGCATAGTGTCCGTTCTCAGGACAAGGCCTGAAACGGTTATAGAAGATTATGCAAAACTGATGACGCTTGCGGAGTACACAAAGCACATAAAGAAGAGCATCGAGACCGTGGTGAAACTCAACCTCTCGTGGTCTCTCTACTATCCCGCATGCTCCACCGAGCCCTGGCAGCTTGAGGGCTGCATGAAGAAGCTTCTGGACGACGGTTACAGGAATCTGCATTTCGTGGAGAACAAGACCGTGGTCACGAACGTGTGGAAAGGCGCGCTGAACAACAGATGGCTGCCTGTCCTGAGGAAATACGGGCAGAAATACGAACCGCTCACAGAAGCGAAATGGGAGGTTTACGAGCCGAAGTCCGAGATGGTTGCGATACCCCATATATTTCCTGACGGCCTGAAGATACCGGTGATGTTTATCGGAAAGAACGTAATCCACCTTCCGACAGTTAAGACGCACGGCCACACAACAATCACCGGCGCTATAAAGAACGCATTCGGAGGCCTCATAACAGAGAGGCGCCACCACTCGCACAGGATGATACACGAAGTGATAGTAGACCTTCTGGCCATACAGAAGGAGATACATCCCGGAATGTTCGCTGTGATGGACGGAACAGTGTGCGGCAACGGAGCAGGCCCAAGGACCATGACGCCGGAGATAAAGAACATAATCCTTGCTTCAGCGGACCAGGTTGCCATAGACGCTGTGAGCGCAAAGATGATGGGATTCGAGCCAATGAAAATACCGTTTATAAAACAGGCCCACGACAGGGGTCTTGGGACAGGCGACATAGACCAGATAGAGATAGCAGGAATGCCAAGAAGCGAGTTCAATAAAATAAACTTCCGCTTCTCAACCAGAAGGAGCCCTGTCATATACTTCGACCAGCTCTTCAGAAAGAAGCATTCCTTTCTTGAAAGGCTTGTATTCAGAACAGGTCTTTTCAAGCTCGCGGTGTTCGGGAGCGCGTTCTATCACGACTACTTCTGGTATCCGACAGCAGGAAGGAGAATGATAAAGCAGTTCATGAAGACGGAATGGGGAAAGATGTTCCGGAGATACTGATCCCGGCCATTAATCCCCAATCCCTTCGGCAATAAGGCCCGAAACCCTTATCAGAGACACAGGAGTTTCTATGCTGTCCGAGACAGCAATGCTGTCAAATACGCTTCTCATCCTCTCCAAAGAGCGGGATGCAAAGACTCCGTGAACCGCTGCGGCGTGAACAGAGCGCGCTCCGTTCTTCCTGCAAAGACCGGCCGCCTTCATCATAGTGCTTCCGGTGCTTATTATGTCATCAACCAGAATAACATCCTTTCCCTCGACGTCCGGGCTTCCTTTAACCTCAACGCCTTCTGCGCGCCTCTCCTTCTCCATTATCAGGCACTCGTAACCGCACAACTCGGCGACACGCTTCGCTTCCGATGACACGCCGAGGTCCGGGCCGGCAACAACAGGATTCTTTGCCTCAATGCTCTTTGCATATTCCGCAACAGCCCTGAAGCCGTTTATGTTGCGAACAGGAACGGAGGAAGGAATAACCTCCTTATCCCTCTCGTAATGCGACGACACTGTGAATATTCTCGACGCTCCTGCATCCCTGAAAACGTCCAGCACAAACTTCGCAGATTGCGGTTCCCCTGCCCTGTAAGCCTTTGCCTGCCTCGAATACGCCATGTACGGCATCACAAAATCAATGCTTTTCGCTCCGCTCTCCCTCAATGTTCTTAGAACAAGAACGCTCTCGATGATATATGTGTTCACATTCATGCCCTGCGAAATCCTGTTCACGAAAACCGCGTGTTTCCCTTCTGTTTCTCCCTCTATTCTCGGGCACGCCTCGCCGTCAGGGAACACCCTCCTCTCAATCCTGACAAACCCTGATGAAAGCCTTTCCGCAATCTCCCTCCCGAAGGAGTCGAAACCGACAACCACTCTCATGCAATCACATACAGGCCAAGAAACACTGCTGCAACCCATACAGCTATTCCGGCAACCATCTGCGGGTCTCTCAATACATGCTCCGCAGACCTTCCCTCCCTGCCTCCGGAAACCGCAAAATACATATACCTGAAAAGCAGAAACGTCGCAACAGGAAGAGTGAAGACAAGATAACCTTCCGGATGCGCTATAAATGTGTAGAGCGTGTACGACATCAGGAGGAGGGAGACCGAAACCATGAGAAACGCATCCAGGAGATGTCCCGTGTAAACCCTGTAAACAGGCCTGTGTTTCTCCGCATGCTTTCCAAGAAACTCAAGCTCGGCCCTTCTCTTTCCAGAGGCCAGCACAAGAGCCAGGAGGAATATCGTTATCACAAGCCACGGAGAGATGCTCACTCCTATCAGAACCGCTCCGGACACTGTTCTTATCAGAAAATTAACGGATATTGCGTGTATGTCCACTATCGCTACATTCCTGAGCCTGAACGTATAAAACATGGTCACAAGCAGAAGCAACAAAGGAAATACAGCAAACGCCGGATTCAGCGCATAGGAAAGCGATATCGATGCAGCGAACAGCGCCGCGGCGACAGCAAATGCTGCCTTCTTTGACACCTCTCCGGACGCCACAGGCCTCTTCCTCTTCTCCGGGTGCCTTCTGTCCTCCTCTGCATCCTTCAGGTCATTGAGTATGTAATAGCATGATGACATAAGAGAGAGCGCGGCAAACCCTCCGGCGCAAAGCATCAGCATGTAAGGGTTCATCGCATTAAGCGAGAAGAAGAGGGGAATGAAGACCACCACGTTCTTGTACCACTGCTGCATGCGCAAAAGCTTAAGATACTTTTTCATGTTTATTAAACAATGCGTTCTCTTTAAAAATCGCGTGGTTGTGATGAAAGTCTCTGCGGTTATATGCACCCTTGCAAGGGAGAAGGAACTCGGTCAGTGCCTCGAATCCCTCATAAACCAGAGCAGGAAGCCTGACGAGATTGTTATAGTATCCAGAAAACCTCTGAATCTCCGTCAGGCCAGAACGATTGTCCAGAAAGGAAAGGGTCTTCCTGACGCAAGAAACGCTGCCATCAGGAACACGGACTCCGATATAGTGGTTTTCTTCGACGACGATACTGTTGTTCACAGGGATTACATAAAAAACATGCTCAAGGCATTCGCAAGGCTTCCGGACGCCGGCGGCCTGACAGGGAAAATAACAGAGGAAAACAGGGAAACCAATAAACAGGGAATGCTCGGAAAACTGATGGGATTCTATGCCCATGCGTTCGGAATAAGCGGGTTCTTCGCCAACTGCAGCGGCATAGGAAAAGTTCTTGACACAGGCTTCACCGCATCGAACTTCGACAGGGTGGAGAAAACCGTTCCTGTGGAGTGGCTTAGCGGCTGCAACATGGCCTACAGGAGGGAAGCGATAGAGAAGACCGGCTTCTTTGACACAGGGTTTATAGGAAACGCCTACTACGAGGATGCAGACTACAGCTATCGCGTCCTGCGGAAAGGCTTTTCCCTCTACGCCGTTCCGGACTGCGTTGTCAGGCATCTTGTTTCTCCTGTGAAAAGGGAATCCCTTCCCAGACTGAAGTACTACCAGCTTGTGAACCAGAAAAGGTTCTTCAGGAAGAACGTATACAACGGAAGCGCGCTGAAACTCCTGAAGCACGCAATCGCGCACGCTGCACTGCTCATACCGGTTCTTGCATACTCTATTTATTTCAGGAACCTTGATATGTTAAAGAGCTATCTGGAGGCCGAGGCGAGAAGATGATGCTTGTCACAGGAGGCGCGGGATTCATAGGCTCCCATCTGGCAGAAAGGCTTGCGGGCGAGGGGCACCGCGTTAGAGTGGTCGACAACCTCTCGTCCGGAAACAATCCTCTCAAACACGAAAACATAGAATTTGTCAGGGCAGACCTTCTGACAGATAATCTTTCCAACCTGCTCGACGGAGTGGAAACCGTGTTCCATCTTGCTGCGAACAGGGACATAAGGTCGGGAGAGAAGAGTCCGGAAAGGGACATCAATCAGAACATACTCGCCACGTTCCGCCTCCTTGAGTCGATGCGTTCTTCCGGAGCGAAGAACATCGTGTTCACGTCCACCTCCGCTGTCTACGGAGAGGCCAGAGTCATCCCCACACCAGAAGACTACTCTCCCCTCCAGCCCATATCAGTATACGGAGCGTCAAAACTCTCATGCGAGGCGCTCCTGTCTTCCTACCACCACACATTCGGAATGAATGCGTGGATATTCAGGCTCGCAAACATAATAGGCGAAGGCTCAGATCACGGCGTGGTCTTCGACTTCGTCAGGAAGCTGAAAAGAAACCCCAATCGTCTGGAGATTCTTGGAAACGGCGAGCAGAACAAGTCATACCTTGATGTGGAGGACACGATAAACGGAATGCTCACAGGCTTTCGCGAAACAAAGGGATTTCAGATATTCAACGTCGGTTCCGAAACGCAGATAAAGGTGAAAAGGATAGCGGAGATAGTGTGCGAGGAGATGGACGTTGCCCCGGAATTCGCTTTCACTGGCGGGGACAGGGGATGGAAGGGAGACGTTCCGGTAATGCTTCTTGACACATCGCGGCTTAAATCCCTTGGATGGGAACCAAAGCTTGACTCCGAGGCGGCTGTGAGAAAGGCCGCGAGGCATTACATAAGGAACATCGAATGATTTCATGCGAGGAAAACTCTATCTGGTTATGGCAACAGCCGGAGAACTCTCCCAGAAGGAGAGGCTTGGCTTCATTGGAAGGTTCAGGAAGCAGGTTGATTTTTACAAGAAACATTTTGACGTTACTGTCTTCTCCTCAGACAGGAAGAACTACACCGCCTATCTGGGCGCGAGGCACGTGACGTTCCCCATACCGCGAATTCCTGCGGCAAAACACCTCCTTTATTACATCTTTCTCCTCCTCTCCAGCGCCTTCTTCAGGAAAGGGGTTATAAGAACGTTCGGGGTGGCAAACCCTCTCCTGCCTGCTATGAGACTTATCTCAGGCAACAGGATAGCCGCGAGCTATCACTATGACTGGGTCGAGCAGGAAAGGCTGCATCACGGATTTCTGAAATATCTTGCCGCGCGAGCGACAGAGAAGCTCTCCATGCTGGGCGTTGACCGCGTTCTGGCAACAACGGACAGGCTTGCGCGGAAAATCAGAAGGAAATACGGAAAAAGGACGGATGTGATACCCAACTTCGTGGACGAAACAACCTTCAGGCCGGTGGGAAGAAAGAGAATGCAGATAATCTTCGTTGGAAGGCTTCACTGGCTGAAGGGAATCGATGTGCTTCTCGAAGCTGTCTCGCTTGCAGACAAGAACATAAAGGTCCTTATAGCCGGCGAGGGAACGGAAAGGCAGAAACTGGAGAGAATGGCCGAGTCCCTCGGGCTGCGGAACGTCTCATTCCTCGGCTCGCTTCCGCAAAGCAGGCTGGCATCCCTCATTTCCGAATCCTGCGCGCTTGTCCTGCCCACTCTCACAATGGAGGGCCACCCGAAGGTAGTCATAGAGTCCTTCGCCTGCGGCACTCCCTGCATAGTGACCAACGTTCTCGGCTCAAGGGAGATTGTGAAACACGGAGTCACGGGCCTGATAGTGAAGCCCGGAGACGCGGCCGGGCTTGCCTCTGCCATAAAAAGAATGGTTTCTGACAAACCTCTTAGAGAAAGGATGTCCTCGGCTGCCCTGAAAGAGGCAGAAAAATATTTCTTTGAGAATGTTATGGAAAGGGAGGTTGCCATACTGAAGGAGATGTCGGGACAATGAGAGAGAAAGAAACAAAGGAATACTTCGACAGCATCGCGGGAGACTGGAAAAGGCAATACTCGAGAGACTCTTTCAATTACGTGTTCTTCGGGGCGAGAAAGGAGGCAGTGCTCTCAATGATTCCGCCAGCAAGGGGAAGGGTGCTTGACATAGGATGCGGAAGCGGAGAGTTCGTCTCTCCGCTGCTCTCCAAGGGTTACGAGTATTACGGAATCGACATCTCTTCCGGAATGATAGCGGAGTGCAGGAAGCGCTTTCCCTCCGGGAACGCGAGGTTTCTTGAAAAGGCCGTTGAGGACATGGATTTCCCTGACAGTTTTTTCGATGCGGTGATATGCGTCGGAACCTTGGAGTATGTGAGGGACGACATGGGCGCTCTGAGGAGAATACGCAAGACAATGAAGCCCGGGGCTGTTGCGGTCTTCACCTTCCCGAACGCTTCCTCTCCTCTTACAAGGCTCGAACTCCTGCTCGGAAGCTTCAGGAGAAGCAAAGACAAGAGTTTTCACAGGAGGTACTCCCCCCGCGCGGCAAGAAGGAAGCTCGAGATAGCCGGTTTCTCAATAGAAGCAGACGCCTTCGTCTCCTATCTCCCAATAAACATCGGCCTGAGGATTCCGTTTGCGGAAAGAACCGAAAACGCTCTCTCCCTTCTTGCAAAAATGCTGCAGTGGAAATCCCTTGCGCTCACTTACATAGTAAAGGCAGTCAAGCCCTGACCAGAAACCTTCCTATTGACAGCGCGTCCAGATGGCCCTGCAGAAACGAGTTTACTGCATCCTCCGGGCTGCACACAATCGGGGCTTCGTGCATATTGAAGGACGTGTTGAGAATGACAGGCAGCCCTGTCATGCCATGGACTTCCTCTATTATCCTCCTGTAGCTCGGATTAACGTTCCTGGGAACGAACTGGGGCCTCGCTGTCCTGTCCACGTGAACAACTGCCGGAGCTTCCTTCCATCCCTTCTCTGTGGAGTCGAACGTTATGGTCATGAACTCCGCGGTGTGCTCCGCTCCCTCTATTCCCTTGTAAAACTCCGCTGCATGCTCCCTTAATATGGAGGGAGCGAACGGCATGAACTCCGTCCTCTTCAACCTTTTGTTCAGCCAGTCGTTTATCGAAGGGTCTGTCGGAAGAGCGAGAATGCTCCTGTTTCCCAAAGCCCGCGGCCCGTACTCCATCCTTCCGTTAAACCTCGCTACCACCTTTCCCTCGGAAATAAGAGAGGCAGTCTCCCTTTCTATGTTTCTATGTTTCTCGTACTCCAGTCCCTTCCCCTGCAGCGCCTTCTCGATTTCCCTGTCAGAATATTCTGGTCCGAGATAGACGTGGCCGAGCCTCTGAAGGGTTCCCTTCACCGCGCCTTCCCTTTCCAGTTCCGCGCTCGCGTACAGCGCGGCTCCGAGATGAAGACCCGCGTCGCTCATTGCCGGGTGCACAAAAACCTCATCCACACTCTCAAGCTCGTGGATTCTCTGGTTCAGTTTTACGTTCGCGAACACCCCTCCGGCAAGAGCAACCCTTCTCAGACCGAACCTCCTTGCAGCAGCGTCCACGAGACCTGACAGCACGTCCTCGAGCCTCTTCTGGAAAGCTGCCGCGACATCCTCCCTTTTGTTTCTTTCGCATATTCTTCTCAGTTCATCCGGAACCCTTCTCCATCCGTATTTCACGTACCACTTCGCTATCCTGCCTTCTATTCTCAGCTCCTCCTTGTTCAGGGTCAGCAGGTCTTTGATCTCTCCGTAAACCCTGTCAGGATTGCCGTATGCAGCGAGGCCCACTATCTTTCCCTCATGCCTGTTTATCCTGAATCCCAGCGCATTGGTGACAGAAGAATAGAACATTCCTGCGGAGTGATAGACGTCTGTTGATGCAACCCTGTGTATCTCGCTGTCCCTGCACACGCTGACTGTTGAGGACACGGAATCTCCCTCCCCGTCGGAAGTCACTGCAAGGCACTCCTCAAACCCTGACGTGTAATACGCGCTCGCTGCGTGGCAGAGGTGATGCTCCACAAACTTCTCCTCGGCATTCACGCCGATGCTCTCGAGAAATCTCCTTATAATCCCGAGATTCCTCCTCTTGGTTCTTGTTGTCCTTATTCCCGGAAACCTCACAAGGCCTCTCAGGACTCTTCTGGCCACAAGGGGATACGTCCTCCTCGCGAAATCCCTCGGCCTGAGGTCTGCAAAAGCGACAAGCCCTATACTCTCAGGCTTCGTTCCGGCTACCCTGAGCGCCTCCTTTATGGAAAGCAGTGGAGGCCCTCCCTTCATCTTTATCTTCGCCAGCCTCTCCTCGTTTATGCTTGAAAGAATCCTTCCGTTCTCTATCACGCACGCTCCTGAATCATGGGCATAGCTTATCCCGAGAATTTTCATAACACCAATATAGAGAGTCAGTTATAAAAGATTTGGACGCGTATTAACGTTTTAAAATTATTTCCCAATTATCTGCATGAAGAAGCAGAACAGAAGGAATCAGACAGTTCTGTTTTTTGCAGTGTCTGTGATTGCTCCCATCCTGATTCTCTTCGGGATTCCCATACCGCATTTTGCAGGCTTCGCTCTCGCAACGTTCTTTCCCGGCTACCTCATATCCTCTGCCTTCTTCAGGAGCAGGTTCGCAAGGATTGTGTTCTCCCCTGCGCTATCAGTGGCCCTTCTTGTCGTTCCCCTGATAACGCTGAACAGCGTTCTCAACGTCCTTCTCACAAGGCAGGTTGTCTCGTTGCTTGTTTTTGCCGTGTTTGCCTTCTCCTCCGTTGCGTGGCACAGGTTCTCAAAACCATCCAAGAAGGAGAAGCTTCCAAGAACCCTACTCCTTATCCTGCTTCTGGTCTTCGCTGCGATATCCGTTCCTGCAGCCCTGAACGGAACCCCGGACGATAAGGGAATCCGCTACGGAGGGAATTTCGACAACGACCCATGGATGCATCAGGCATACGCCAACAGGCTTCTGATAGAGAAAGACCTTCCGATACACGACCCGTTTGTTGGAAACGTCGAGCAGCCGAGGTTCTACCACTACGGCTTCCATGTCTACATGCTCGCTCTCCACTATTTCACCAACCTCAGGTTCTTCCAGATACTCCAGATGCTCTCCCTCTTCCTTCCCCTTTGGTTCGTGCTGTCGAGCTACTTCTTCCTCAGAAACTTCCTGAAGGAGAAAACGTCGCTCCTCGCGACATTTCTCTTCGTGTTCGGAGGCGGTTTTGGCGGAATCCTGCTTGCACTGCAGGCGCTGGGCTACCTTCAGCACGGCCTTGCCTCTCTCCCTTCCTTTATGCTTTCCAACAACGAGATGTTCAGGTGCCCAATCGGCATATGCTCGCTCGACATACTCTACCTGAACAACCTTCCCTTCGGCCACCTCATAATCACGCAGTCTGCCGGATTCGTCTATTCCCTCTTCCTCTTCCCTTTCCTTTATCTCCTGCTTTCCAAAAAACCGGACATCAGAAACAGGATTCTTCTCTCCCTGCTGTTCTCAATCATTCTTCTTTCCCATTTTGTGACAGGCGTCATACTGTTTCTTTCATCATTGCTTTATTTCGTTATCAAAACTACCCTCTCGGGCTTTGACGCGCCAAGATTTGCCTATTTTGTGGATTCCTTTCTCATCTCAGGAGTAGTCTTTGCCGCCTATTACATAAAAACTACACTCCTTCACCAATCCGTGTCGCCGTCATTTTCCATTCTCCCGTTCTTTAAAGGAAACCTCATTTTCCCGGTTGCCATGATGTTCGGCATAATGTTCATTATAGGGCTTCCAAACCTTTTCTATGTTGCAGCAAAAAAGAAGACGGAATTCATACTCCTCATGGCATCGATTATGATAGTAACTTTGCTCTTTGTGACAAGGACGATTCCTATCTCCGCATTTGTAATAAGGAACTATTCCATACGTCTGATGTTCATTCCCCTGATAGTTTCTTTCACCCTCTTCCTTGAGAGGAAAAACATAATCAGAAAAAGAGCGATTCTGGTACCGCTCATTCTCGTTCTCTCCGCATCAAACATCATAAACACTGCGGCATACTATTACGTAGTTCTCAGCGACAAGGACACGATATCCTATCAGGAGTGGGATGCGCTTGAATGGATAAGGAACAGCACAGACCCGGATTCCGTGTTCCTGAGCAGCGAGTATCTTGTGGGCCCCTACGGAAAGATACCTGCGTTCACAGGAAGAAAGATTCTCATTGGCGGGGCAAGCATGTGGTTCTATGATAACGAAAGCGTCACGAATCTTAAGAATCTTGTGGATGACCTTTACACAAACAATGTTACGCAAAGCACTATAGAAACGCTTAAAGAGTACGGAATAGATTACATCTATATTGGTCCTTCGGAGAAAAGAAAATACGGAGAGTTCATAGGGAACGGCTTCGAGCCCTTCTTTAGGAAGGTGTTTCATAACAACGAAACCGACATATTTCTTGTGTGATCACAACTCACATAAAGCGAACAGCCACACCGATGACTTCTTTACAACTATCTTTTTGAAATGTCTTTCCAGAAGCGTTCCCAGTTTATTCTTGTTAAAATGCTGTATATGTCCAGGAGTGTTTCCCATGTCTTTAAGATAGGCAAGCCTTGCTATGTTGGAGATTCTCCACAAAGGTTCATTCGGAACGCTCACAATCACGCCTTTTCTAGAAACCCTTCTAAGTTCCTTGACAACTTTCTCCGGCCTCTCAAGATGTTCTAGAACCTCAAGACAAATCACCAAATCAAAGCTCTTGCTCCTGAATCCTAGAGAGCGTCCGTCGCTTATAGCAAACCCCATATTACTGCAAGCACTTCTCGCTTTCTTTACACATTCCTTTGATATATCGGAGCACACCATATCTATCTCAGGGAACGAACTCTTGATATAAGAAGCGATGTAGCCCTCTCCGCAGCCCACGTCGAGAACGTTGTCTGGGTTCAGAGACGAAACAAATCTTCTAAGGTCCTTCATGAATCTCGAGAGAGCAATCCTTATGAGGGGGTTTCTGCTTTCATATTTGTTGAAATAGTTTCCTTCATTTCCTGACACGATAACCACCAAAAACGCTAAACGCATACCCCACGACCCCGGGAATCAATGTTAGCACTACAAAACACAGCAATGAGAAGGAGAACCCAAGAGAGAAACTATAGCCAAACTTTTCAAAATAGAACGCGGTTACAAATTCCCTCATCCCGATGCCGGATATGGTCACAGGAATGTTTCCTATAAGTATTGCCAGCGGCATGGCAGACACAAGCAGAGGGTTAAGCCCAGCATCAAGAGATAACAGAATGGGAACTGCAAAGGAAAAAATTATCGTATAGAAAAGAAGGGACAGCATTATACTCTTTGACGCAAGCCTCCGGTTCGAGAAGAGCCCCGCTATAACCCTTGAAAACGTTGTTCTCGAATCCTCGTCTATTCCAAACACCCTCTCAAAAACGTTCATCACCCTTTCGTTAAGCTTCAGAAACGCAATCAGAGAAGCAAAAAAACATGCCGTGAAAGCGGCAAGAAGCCACAAGAACCCGCTTCCAAGAAACGCAAACAAGAGAATAAAAGCAACAACAATCAGAGAGATTATATCAGTTACTCTGTCATATATTATTGTCGGAATAATCCGCGATTTCCTCCCGCTTATATAGTATGCCCTTGCAAGCTCCCCTGACTTTGCAGGAGTGAAGAGCGAGTAGAATATCCCTATAAACACCGCCCTAAGAGATTCAAAGAACCCGATGCCTATTCCTGCATCCTTCAATATAATCCTCCACTTGACCGCTCTTACACAAATTCCCAAAGGAACCGCAAGAAGAGATAACGCGAACATTCTCAGGTCCACGTTTCCAATAAGCAGCAATATCCTTTCCGGGTTTGCCACAAGCACAATGAACAAAAACAGAATCACAGTTATTGCTGCCTTGAGAACGGAGTTTTTCATGCTCACTCTCCCTTGTCTGCAAGAAAACCGAACAATATTATTTGAATGCCTGTTGTTATGAGCAGCATCGTAAGTATAAGAGTTGGTGTTTTGTTGATGAAACCCTGAACAATGAAAAGATATGTCAGATAGAGGCCAAACACAAAACCAACAGTCAGGAAAGCAAGACCTATTCCTCCAAAGAACTTGAGGGGTTCATAGTCCCTGTACACCCTGAAAATGTTTATCCACGCCCTTACCGCGTAACCAAAGGGGTTTGAGATAAGCCTGCTCCTTCCCGACTTCCTTTTCCCGAAATACACAGGAACCTCTGCGACCCTGAACTTCTCCCTCACCGCCCTTATAATCATCTCCTGCGTGTAAGTGTGCCTTGATTTTATCTTCACCTTTTCTGCAAACTCCCTCGTGAACGCCCTGAATCCTGTCTGCGCATCCGTCACCTTTATTCTTGCTATGCCGGATATCACCCTTGAAAACAGCCTGTTTCCCATCCTCTTTATGAAAGGCATTTCCTCTATAGTCCCGGCGAACCTCGAGCCAAGCACAAGGTCCGCTTCTCCCTTTCTTATGGGCTCTATCAGTTTCGGAATCTCCTCTGCCCTGTACTGTCCGTCCGCGTCTATGTGAACGATGACGTCTCCCTTCCTTTCCAGAACCTTCTCCATCTCTGTCCTGAACGTTTCTGCGAGGCCGTAATTGTAGGGGTGCGAATGCACAACAGCTCCTGCCTTTCTCGCTGCCTCTGCTGTCCCGTCAGTTGAGCCGTCGTCAACAACAAGAATCTCGTACCTGTATCTTCGCTTTCTCATTGCCTTGTGAATCCCTTTTATAACAGAACCGATTGTCCTTTCCTCGTTGTACGCCGGTATGGTCACGAGCACTCTCATGCTTTAATCTGAATCGATTTATTTAAATTTGAAATCACAGGCTCACGTAAACAAGGCCTTCCTTCCTGACACTCTCCGGAGAGAGCATTCTCCTCGCATCAACCACTATCCCCTTCTCCCCGAGAATTCTTTTCAATTTCTCAGCGTCCACTGTCTTCCTGAACACGTCGTGGTCCGTTGCTATTACCGCGCAGTCAAACCTTCCATCGTCAATGCTCTCCGCATATTCGGCATCAAATTCCCTCTCTGCGCACTCCTTCCCAACAAGCGGGTCGTGAACCGCAACAGAAAAGCCTCTCTCCCTGAGAAGAGCCGCAAGCCTCTTTACAGGAGAGTTCCTCGTGTCCCTTACGTTCCTCTTGAAGCTCAGGCCGAGTATCAGAACCCTGCAATCCCGAGGATTTTTCCCCTGCTTCCGGACCTCCTCCTCGACCAGCCTCTCCACGTACTCGGGCATGCTGTCGTTTATCTCCCTCCCGGCGAGTATCACTTTCGGTTCATAACCGATCTCCCTTGCCCTGTGAACCAGATAGTACGGGTCAACAGGTATGCAGTGCCCTCCGACCATTCCGGGCCTGTACGAATGAAAGTTCCACTTCGTCTCAGCTGCCTTAAGGACCTCTTCGGTGTCTATCCCCATTCTCCTGAATATCATTGAAAGCTCATTAATCAGAGCTATATTAAGGTCCCTCTGTATGTTCTCTATCACCTTTGCAGCCTCGGCTGTCTTTATGTCCTTCGCCCTGAACACCCCTGCCTTCGTCACGCGGGAGTAAAGCTTCTCAAGGACGTCTGCGACCTCTTCGCTGGAGCCGGCGACAACCTTCACCACGTTTTCAAGTCCGTGCTCTTTATCCCCAGGATTCACCCTCTCCGGAGAATAACCAAGAAAGAAATCCCTTCCGCATGCAAGGCCGGACTCCCTCTCAAGAACCGGCTTCAGAACCTCCTCTGTGGCTCCGGGATAGACAGTGGACTCAAGGACAACCACGCTTCCCCTCTTGAGGTTCCTTCCTGCAACCTCCCCTGCGGACTTGACGTAAGAGAGGTCGGGCTCCTTGTTCCTTCCTACAGGGGTTGGAACGCACAGGATAAAGAAGTCTGAGCCCTTTATTTCGCTCTCTTCTGACGTGAACTCCAGACCCTTCCCAAGGGCTTCTTTCAGCCGCTCGCTGCTCACCTCTCCGGTAACATCCGTTCCCTTGCTGAGCTGACCCACCTTCTCCCTGTTCAGGTCGAACCCTCTGACCTTCAGTCCGGACAGCGCGAACTCTACAGCGAGCGGAAGCCCGACATAGCCAGTCCCGACTATGCACACCGAAGCCTCGTTCTTCTCCAGCCTCTCCATAAGAGAATCAAGCATCCGTCCTCGCCCTGAACCAGTCAACGGTTTCCCTCAACCCCTTCTCTATATCGTATTCAGGAGAGTATCCAATCCTCTCCTTGGCTTTGCTTATGTCCGCAAGGGAATCCCTTATGTCTCCCTTCCTCGGTTCCCTGTGCTCCGGACTGACGTCCCTTCCAGCGATATTGCATATCATCTCCAGCAGCCTGTTTATGCTTATCCTTTCCCCCCTCGCTATGTTGAACACCTCATGCCCGATTCCCTTCGCGTTCATCGCAAGCAGGTTTGCCTGAACAACGTCCTTTACATAAGTGAAGTCTCTTGTCTGCTCTCCATCGCCGTATATCACAGGCCTCTCTCCGGAAAGAACCGCCTTTATGAACCTCGGAACAACAGCAGCGTACTCGGATTCAGGGTTCTGCCTCGGGCCGTAGACGTTGAAGTATCGAAGGCCGATTGCCTTTATCCCGTAAACGTTGTTGAACACCGAGAAGTAATATTCCATCGCGACCTTGCTCGCCGCATAGGGAGAGAGGGGTTTCGGCTCCATGTCCTCCCTCTTGGGCAGAATCTCGGTGTCGCCATAAACCGAAGAAGATGAGGCGTACACTATCCTTTCAACATCCCTCTTTCTCGCTGCCTCGAGAACGTTAAGGCTCCCCTCCACGTTAACACCGTTGGTCTCCAGAGGATTCTCCACAGACCTGCTCACAGAGGGCAGCGCTGCCTGGTGAAGCACGAAATCAATGCCTTCCATGGCTTTGCTCACGGTTTCCATATCCTTTATGTCGCCTCTGAGAAATTCCAGACCCGCAAGGCCTGAGAGATTCTTCCTGTTTCCGGTAGATTCGTTGTCAAGAACCCTGACCTCATAACCCTTCTCCAGAAGGGCCTCAGCTATGTTCGAGCCTATGAACCCCGCGCCTCCTGTGACAAGAACCCTTGCCATACTCCGATAATAACCGGAATATTTATTAATATTCGCCGCTTCCTGAAAGAGTTAAATAAAACGCCTGCATTAAATCTATATGTCTGTCGTCATACTCGGAGCAGGTCTTGCCGGCCTCTCTCTGGCGAATTATCTGAAACAAAAGTCAACGATACTTGAAAGGGAAGCGCGAATCGGAGGCCTGTGCAGAAGCTTCAGCTTCTGCGGCGTCAGATATGACATAGGACCGCATATACTCTTTTCCAGAAAAAAGGAATCCCTGAACAGGATAACCTCGCTTCTGGAGACGAATGTGATAAGGAGGTCAAACGTCATCTTCCACAGGAACAGGTTCGTCAAATATCCTTTTGAGAACCATCTATACGCCCTTGACAAAGATGAAAGGGAATACTGCCTCAACGAATTTCTGAACAATCCCTACGAGAAATACGATGCGAAGAACATGCTGCAGTTCTTCCTCAAAACCTTCGGCGAGGGTATAACAAGGCTCTACCTCCAGCCTTACAACGAAAAGATATGGAAGTTCGACCCCTCCTTTATGGACACCCAGATGGTGGAAAGAATACCCAAGCCCCCGAAGGAGGACATAATAAACTCCGCCAACGGAAAACCCAGCGAGGGCTACACGCACCAGCTCTATTTCCATTATCCGAAGAGTGGCGGAATAGAGCATGTCATAGAGAGATTCAGCAGCGCAGCGAGGCAAAAAGCGGACATCGTGAACCCGGTTGAGATAGAAAGGATAGAGAAGTCAAAGGACGGCTGGAGCGTTCTGACAGACAGGGGAACTTTCAAAGGAAAGGATATTGTGAACTGCATGCCGGTTCACGAACTCTTCAACTATCTCGATGACGTGCCAGCGAGGGTGAGAAACGCGCTGAGAAATCTCAAGTACAACTCCATCCACATAGTCGCGGTTCTCGCGAGAAATGACTCCATGGGAGATAATTTCGTGGCCACGTTCGCGGACAAGAAACTGATATTCCACAGAATATCAAAAATCAGCTTCCTCGGAGACAGCTACAGAACCGGAAAGGGAAGCGTGATAATAGCTGAAATCACTTACAGAAAGGAGAGCCATATCGGAAGAATGGACAGGGAATCAATAAAGCGGGCGGTTATAGAAGGCCTTGATTCCACGGGCATTGTTAAAAAAGAGGATGTCCTGAAAACGGAAATCCGGTCCTTTGAGTACGCCTATGTCATCTACGACCTGGAGCACAGAAGGAACACGGACATGGTCTTGGAATACCTCTCGTCGCGGGGCATACATTCATGCGGCAGGTTCGCGGAATTCGAATACCTCAATATGGATGCTGTGGTTGAGCGTGCATACAGCCTCGCAAGAAAACTGAACGGTGAAGCATGAAAAAGCCAAGCGTTTCAGTGGTCATGGCAAGCTTCAACGAGGAGGAAGCGATAGGAAAAATGATAGATGACATAAGGAAGCACACAAAGGATTACGAAACCGAGATAGTGATAGTGGACAGCAGCACTGACAGGACAGCCGAGATAGCAAGAGGAAGGGGAGCCCGCGTGTTATGGCAGAAGCCTCAGGGCCACGGGGCAGCGCTCAAGGAGGCAATCTACGCAGCCAGGAACGACATAATAATCACTACAGACTGCGACAACACCTACCCAATGGAATACATACCAAGGCTTGTGTTCCTGATTGAAAGGGGATACGACATAATAACCTGCAACAGGATGACCAGAGAGCTGAAGAAGCAGATGCCCTCGTTCAACAAGTTCGGCAACAGGCTCTTTGCTTTTCTGGTCAGACTGCTTTACGGAATAAATGTTCACGACGTATCCACAGGAATGATATGCATGAGGAGGGAAGTCGGTCACGGAATAAGGTGGGAAGCCAGCAGGAACTTCAATGCCCTTCCCTGCGAGATAATAATAAAGTCCAAACTCTCAGGATTCAGGCACAAAGAGATACCCATACCTTACAAAATAAGGGCAGGCGAGACCAAGCTCAACAGGTGGAAGGTTGGAAAGTCCTATCTGAAATGCATATTCAAATACAGGTTCTCTTCTTACTGGAAAAAATTTCCTCCGCTTCAGCCATGAATCCTGAAAGGGTTTTTTGCCCACAGCAGCATTCCGGCGCCGGCCGCGACCAGGTAGTTGAACACCAGTATCATCAGGGAAAACGACACCGCTGCCTCAGGAGGAAGCGGGAGAAACCCGAAGAAGAATATAAGAGCGGCGTCCCTTGTGCCTATTCCCGAAAAGGATACAGGAAGAACGTCAAGAATGGTTATGACGGGAAGTATGGACGCGACGAAAACAAAGGGAACCTCTATGTTTATCGCAACAGAAATCATGTAGGTCTGCACTATAATAAGAAACCACGAAACGAGGGACAGCAGGAAAGACTCCGCTACGTTCTTCCTGTTGCTTCTTATGATATCGAGGCCCTTGTAGAATCCGTGAAAGAGGCCCTTTGCTCTTTCCTTGTGCCTGGATGGCACGAAAGCCCTCAGAAGCGGTCTTGCCAGCCTCTCTGCAACCCCCTTTATTGCGAACGCGTACACGCCCGCCGAAAACAGCGCAAAGAACGCACCTATGGCAGCAACAATCGTAATCGCGCTGCGGCCCGCTGCATAAACAGCGGAGAACAGCGCAATGCCTATGAGCGAGAGGGAAAAGAGTATGAATATGTCTATTATCCTGTCCACGGCAACAGTGGTTGCCGCCTCTCCTGACGGAAGCCTCCCTCTCAAGTAATAAACCCTTGCGAAATCTCCCATCCTTCCGGGAGTCACAATGCCCGCGGCAAATCCTATGAGCCATGAAGAGACCGCCCTTGACAGAGGGAACTCAACACCATAGGCCTTTATAATCGCTTTCCACTTCAGCGCCTTTGTGAGCACTATCGGAACCTGAAGGAGGAGAATCGCAACTATTACGTAAAGGTTGGTTCTCGAGAGAAGTTCCAGGATAATGTTCCAGTCAAGACCTCTCAATATGAATATAAAGAGCGCTATCCCCAGAACAGGAAGAAACTTCAGAATTCTCATTCTTATGATTATCTGCGCGCTATTAAAATTTCTTAGCTCAGAAGCAGCGCCTGAAGAATCAGAAGAGGGAAACCCGCATAAAAGAGCTTCCTGCCGCTCCTCGTTTCCATATACCTCGCTGCAGCCATGCTGCACAGCATGAAGAACGGAAGAGCATGCCTCTCAATTCCGACTTTTATGGGATAAGCAACCAGAAGGAAAGCAAATAGCAGGACAAAGAGCCACGCCTCATCCTTTACCAGACTCCTCGCTCTAGGCAGCCCTCTCAGCGCGAACATGAGAACCATAAATACAGGAACTATCCCGAAATAGTTGAGGTAGTAAAGCGTCAGCGCGCTGTCAAAAATCAAACCTTTTGCATAACGCCCAGACGAAAGCGTTTCTGACACCTTTGCTGTGATTATGGTAAGAAAGAAGTAGTAGTTCAGGAGCATGAAAACCAGCGAGACTCCAGCGATCGGAAAAGCGAATATAAGACTGCGCCTCAGTCCTTTTCTCCATCCATGCTTTGCGAACAGAAGTAGAACGAACGCAGCGATTGCGAACACCGCGATAAACTTTGTGAAGAACGCAAGCCCGCAGAACAGGCCTGCCAGAGCAATCCTCCTCTCGCTCTCCATATCGTTTCCGGAAACAAGGAAGTATGCCGAAAGCAAAACAAACAACGTTACCACGGAATCCAGAAGAGGGGCGGATGATGAGAGAACGAATGCAGGAACAAGGCCGAAGAGAAGAGACATCCTGAGAGCGCTATCGCTTCCCGAACGCATCCTCAGGAGGAAGTATATTACAACCGGAACGAGCGATGCCGTTATCCACTCCGCCGCAAGCGCGGCTGCGCGGCTTGTTCCGAACAGAATCATAAAGGATGAAAGAATCACAGGCCACAGCGGAGGATGCTTCGCTATCCTCGACGAGTAGATGTTTCCGTCCCCCACTTCTGGTTTCAGCTTCTCCATTCCGAATTCATAAAGCCCGGCGCCTTTCAGGCTTCTTTCAAGCTCAGCCACGAATCCTTCGCTCCACCTCGTGTTCAGCGTGTGATAGTTCTGGATAAGATAGAGGGGGCCCTTCTCAGCGCCGAGAACACCAAGTGCGTAATAGCCCTCTGCATCAACCCATCCCGGCTGAGTCAACTGAGTGAATCCTGCCAGAAATGCAATGCACGCTATAAATATGAGCAGGGGCCTTCTATAATCCCTGACCCTCATGGAAAGCAAGCACGCTGCAAAAAAGAGGGAGACGCATCCAGCAAACACTGCAACGTTAACCATATCAGGGAGAAAAAGTCCTCCTGAGGAATCGCTGTTAAAGGATATCAGCCCCGCGTACCTCGAAACCCTGTAAACACCAAAAACCGAGAACCACGCAATAATAACAACCAATGAATTTCTTTCAAGAAACCCTGAAATCCTTTCCGCAACCTTCATATAAAAGCACTGTTTGCCTCTTATTTATTCTTTTGTTTGCAATCCGCTATGTATTTTTTCAGTCCCTCTTCAAATCCCGTTCTCGGTTCCCATCCGAGCCTCTTTCTTATCTTGGAGATGTCCGGCCTCCTCTTCACAGGGTCGTCTTCCGGAAACTCTTTGAATACAATCTCGGACGAAGAGCCTGTAATCCTCTTTATTGTCTCAGCGACCTCCAGTATTGTGCGTTCCTCAGGATTTCCGAGATTGAATACCTCCCCGCTAATCCCTTCAGAGAACATCACCCTCTCTAACCCCTCCACCATATCCTCCACATAGCAGAAGCTCCTTGTCTGTTTCCCGTCGCCATAAACCGTTATCGGTTCTCCGTTGAGCGCCTGCGCAACAAAGTTGGGAATCACCCTTCCGTCGTTCCTTCTCATTCCCGGGCCGTAGGTGTTGAATATCCTCACAATCCTCACATCAAGCCCGTGCTTCCTGAAGAATGAAAGGGCAAGGGCCTCTGCGAACCTTTTGGACTCGTCATAGCATGCTCTTGGGCCTATGGGGTTGACCCTTCCCCAATATCCCTCGGTCTGCGGATGCTCTTCCGGGTCTCCGTAAACCTCTGAGGTTGACGCAAGAAGAAACCTTGCTCCCTTATCCCTCGCTAGGTTGAGCGTGTTCAGCGTTCCAAGCGAGTTCGCGAGCATCGTCTCTATTGGGTGGTTCTGGTAATCAACAGGAGAGGCCGGAGAGGCGAGGTGAAAGACAAAATCAACGTCCTCGCTGATTTCCAGAGGCTTGGAGACGTCATGCTCTATGAAAACAACCTTGTCCTTCACAAGAACGTCCTCAACGTTCTCTCTGCTTCCTGTCAGGAGATTATCCACACACAGAACCCTGTAGCCCTTTCCTGCAAGGCTCCTGCACAGCCACGAGCCGATGAATCCGGCCCCTCCTGTAACCACGCAAGTCTTACTCATTATTATCACCGTTTTCGTTCAGCGGCGGAGGAATGACAAGTCCTTTGTGAGCGAGTTTGTTCGCCTCCTCGTAGGCTTCTTTCGTTCCTATGTCTATCCAGAAGGGAAGCTCTGTTATGTAAGCTGCAAGCTTTCCCTCCGAGGCGAGCGCAGGAAAGACAGACCTCTCCACCTTCTCCTTTCCGCGGGGGAACAAACCTATAACATCCTCTACATTCATTATATAGTATCCGGCATTAGCGAATCTGGACGGGGCCTCAGAGGGCTCTGGCTTCTCCACGAAGCTTTCTATAAGAGAAAAACCAGATTCGTTCCTAACCTTTGCTATCCCGAACCTGCTCACGTCCTTCTCAGGAACCTCGAAGAGAAGCACGGTCGCAGAGGTCCCAAGCCTCTCCCTGCATCTGTCATGATACTCCGACATCCTCTGAAGGTTGACGTTTGTGAGGTTGTCTCCGTAAGCCACTATAATCTTCCCTGACTTGATTTCGTTGTCCAGAAGTATGTGGAATATGTCTCCTGCGGTCTCCCTCTGGGGGGTTGGAACAGTCCTGATATTCACGTTGCTGTAGCCCGAGTTTTTCAGATAGCTGTCTATGCATATTCCGTGGGTGTGCGAAAGAATCCTCTCATGGAGGTCGTCGCCTATCGTTCCTGATATCGCGACAAGCACCTCGTCAACATCATTGCACGTGAGGACGTTTCCCACGACCCAGTCAAGCACGGGCCTTCCCTTCACAGGAAGAAGGGGCTTCGGAATCCCGTATGTCAGAGGCCTCAGCCTCGTCCCCTTCCCGGCTGCGAGGATTATCGCTTTCATAAGCAGAATATTCTCGCAACATTTAAATAAGAATTGCGTTCCTGTTTGTTATTTGAACACCTCGCCAGTCTCCATCGACCAGAACAGCAAATCCAGCTCCTCCATAGCTATCCCGACCCTCTCCGAAAACTCCCTCATCCTTTCCTCGATTTCCAGATACCTTTTCCTAGTGAGATTCTTCGGAACCTCGGGAATCACCCCGAACCTCGCGAGGTTCTTCAGTATGTGCCTGTCCAGTATAGCTAGATCCCTTCCGCGGCCTGTGTTCCTCAGGAAGTGGCTGGCCTCCTTGTATCCCAGACCTTTCACATTCCTGACCAGCCATTCCCTTGCTTCAGCAGGCTCCTTCCCTATCGCTTCCAGAATCTCCCCGAACCTTTCCCTTGCCTCCACGATATACCCGGCCTTGTTTCCCGGAAACCTCACGCCTGAAAGGCACGCCCTGACAGAATCCTCACTGCCGCCAAAGAGGAGGCCCCTCTCCCGGATAGTTCTCACAGCAGCATCGCACCTTCTCGCAGAGGATTGAGGCGTGCAGAGGCAGAAGAACAGTTCCGAGATAATCCTCTCCCTGTCCTTTCCCCATTCCCTGAACTCTTCAAGCCTCTTCCTTATCTCCTCTTTCTTTTTCCCATAGGCATCGAGCAAACCCTTCATGCTTTCCATATCTCCGGAAACCTCCTGAAATAAAAGAGATGGCTACTGCATCTGCAGTCCGAGCAGCCGAACCCCTTCACGGAGCCGTCGCTCGCCTCCTCCACGTCCCTGGCTATTCCGCACTCCTTCCCTCCCGGAAACCTCAGGACCTCCACAACCCCTGCATGCTCAAGGAGATAGTCTATATGCCAGAACTTTCTCTTCTCCTTCCGGAGATGCCTCCCAATCCTCGCCTCGAGGCCGGAAAGCGCGGAGCCAACGTAAACATAATAACCCTTCCTCAGCATGAACCTCCTCCCTCTTGTTAGAAGCTCCCTGCCGGAATCCAGCTTCAAAACCAGCGCGTAGCTTCCCGGGGTCATGCAAATCCCTGAGAAGCCTTATTCTGCGTATTTAAATTCGCTTTTGTCCGGTTTATTAAACCATCCAGTGAGGAGCAAACAGGACATTGGTCTTTCCAATCCTTCTGTGTTCAAGCCTGTCTCCTGTAAGAACAAGAGCCCTTTCCGGCTTGTACATATTAAGAAAACCAAGAAAGCTCCTTTTGATGTTTCTCAGGGATTTTACCTCAACCGGAATCAATCTTTTCCCCTCCAGAAGCACAAAATCAACCTCAGCTTTTGTTGTTGTTCTCCAGTATTTTATCTCAAACCCCTCAAATTCCCTCAGGACAAAATTCTCCAGAATCTGCCCTTTGTCAGTTCTTCCTTCCAGAGGAGAGAAATTCCCAAGAACCGCATTCCTCAGACCACTGTCCACAAAATACACCTTCTTGCTTCTTCTGATCTCCGTTACCCTGTTCCTGTGGAACGGAGACACAATCTTTATCACATAAGAATTGACAAGGATGTTCAGGTAGTTGTCTATGGTCTTGTAATCCATCCCCAACTCAGACATTACGGAGGAGAACTCAAAGATGTTTCCTGTTGAAAGCGCAAGATATCTCAATAAACCTCTAAACTTTTCAAGATGCCTTATGTTAAGGAAATAGAACACATCTCTTTCAAGATATGTCCTGTAAAGGTTTTTCAGAATCTCTGTTTTCATGCCTTCGTCTTTTTCTTTGACTATTTCCGGAAAACCTCCAAACATCAAATACTCCTCAAGCATCGCCCTAAACTCCCTTTCAAACACCGCTTCTATGTTTGCCCTTCCTCCTCTTATGAATTCCAATATTGCGTTCTTGTACTGAGTATGGATTTTTGCAAGACTCTTATCCTTCCACATCAGAAACTCACCAAAATTCAAAGGAAGCAGCTCAAAGCTTGCAGACCTTCCTACAAGATATTTGCTTACCAGCACCTTGATATCAAAAGAGCCTGATCCCGTGACAAACATCCTGACATCCGGAAAGAAATCATAGATATATTTTATGTTTTTCCCAGCCTTCTTTGAGTATTGCACCTCATCTATAAAGAGGTTCTTCGCGCCAAACCTTTCGACAAACATTTCCGGGTTCTCTTCAAAAACCTTAAGCGTGTCTTCGTTCTCCAGACTTACATACGTTCCGCCCAGTTTCTCCTTCAGATGCAAAAACAACGTTGTCTTTCCGCTTTGCCTCGGTCCTCTGAGTAACACGACCTCTTTTCTTTGCATCCATTTTTCTATTTTATTCTCTATTTCTCTTGGATAATACTCCATGAACAATAGTATTATTCATGGTATATAAAACTAACCCTTCCAATCTTATCGCTCACTTGCCGTGTTTTTGTCTTTTGCTTCCCTTCATAGGGGCAGAGCCTCTCTATGGGACACTCCCGGCATCTTGGACGGACCGGCCTGCATATCCTCTGGCCGAACTTCACGAAAACCTCGTTGAGTTCTATCCACAGCCTCCTCGGAACAATCCTTTCCAGCTCCCTTTCGGTCTCCTCCGGCCTCCTTGTTTTCACCAGCCCAAGCCTGTTCGCTATCCTGTGCACGTGCGTGTCCACGGGTATAGCCGGTTTCCCGAAGCCGTACACAAGGACGCAGTTCGCTGTCTTCCTCCCGACTCCGGGAAGCTTAACCAACTCCTCCAGACTCTCGGGAACCCTTCCGGAATTCTCCGCAACAATCCTAGAAATCTCCTTTATCTTTCTCGCCTTCTGCCTGTAGAACCCGCTTGCTCTGATAAGCTTCTCTATCTCGCTGAGAGGAGCATCCGCTATCTCCCCCGGGCTTCCGTATCTCTCGAAAAGCATTCTCGATGCCCTGTCCGTGTTCTCGTCCCTTGTCCTCTGCGAGAGCACGGTCCTTATCAATACCCTGAACGGGTCATCGTCCACCAGAATCCAGTCCAGCGGAATCTCCCTCTTCAGAATTTCCAGAATCCTCTCTGCTCTTTCCATGTCACCACGGCTGCTTCTTCACTCCCAGAAGGAAGCCTATCGCGTTCGCTGCGAGATGGAAGAGAGGCGTCAGGACAAGAAGGATAATCCACCACTCCGGCCTCGTGCTCACAATCAATGAAGCGGCGAGAAGTGCTCCCACCACGAAATCGTCCTGGTCAAGCACAGGAGCGGGCCTGCCCCTTCCGATACCCAATCTTCTTTTCACAAAGCTTGCTGCCGCATCCCCAAGCATAGCTCCCGTTCCAAGGAAGAAACCCAATACCGGTCCCATAGGAACAAGAACAAGCTCCACAGGAGAGAGTTCCCACGGAAGATAAGGGAAGGCGAACATCTCCACGCTCCCTATCGCAGCGCCTGTCACGCATCCCGCAACAAGGCCTTCCCATGTCTTCCCGTCTCCCAGGATTCTCCTGCCGTCCGGAAACCTCTTGCCGAAATCCATGGGATGGAGAGTCTTCCTCAGACCAAGCAGGGGAACGAGGCCGTTCGCTGCATAGGCTGGAAGTATCAGCCAGAGCGCTTCCACGAACGCGTAGATATCAAGTTGCATATCAATTATTGTCTTTCTGCCTGAAATAGTTTTAAAACCTGAACAGGACAGATAAGTTAAGGGCCGATAGATCAATGGTAGATCGCCGCTTTCGCAAGAACCTTCGGGCAACACTCCCTCAACAGAAGCGCAAGGTTCGGAAACAGGCGGAGGCTCCGGGTTCGAATCCCGGTCGGTCCATTCATTACTATTATTAAACTATGATTAAACTTTAGTTATACTAAAATTTAAACGATTAACTAAATCTCAAGGTTATGTTCTATAAAAGAAAAGCAGGAAGTCAAATCCTGAATAACTGCAATGTTGTGTTCACAGACATTTATGGAATGCTGAAAACGCTAAGCAAACCAACCTCTTGATAGAATGGGCCCGGTGAGATTCTCGTTCACTGTTAACCGAATTATCGGTTAACTGTGCCTGTTTTTGCTCCACCGCTTTTGGAGGAAACGAAAGCTCCTGTAAAAAGCGGTGTATCGAACTCACGACCTCCCGATATCCACAGGCATGCCCCTGCTGCTGTTCGAGGGGAAACCTGTATCAGTCGGGCGCTCTAACCACTAAGCCACGGGCCCACAACAAATGATAGAAGCGTTTATTTAAATATAAGGTTTCACAGAATATACCCTCAACACGCTGCCTGTTCGGGCGGGTTCTCGCGCAGCCAGGCGTTCTGCAATAAAAATTATGAAGGACATATATAAATATGATACCGAGAATAAGCGACTACACGAGAATAGTCGGAAAACAGGAAATACAGAGGATATACGAGTCAGCAGAACCCCTAAAAGGAAGGCACATAACCCACATAAACTCCACGTCAGCAGGAGGAGGGGTGGCTGAGATACTCAACAGCCACGTAATCCTGATGAACAACCTCGGCATAAAGACGGGCTGGCGCCTCCTCAAGGGTTCCCACTCCTTCTTCACTGTTACAAAAAGATTCCATAACATATTGCAGGGAGAGAACAGGAAGATAAGCGAGTCGATGATAAAACTCTACGAAGAAGAGGTGGAGAAGAACGCCATAATGAACCACATAGACGACCACGACCTGATAATAGTCCACGACCCGCAGCCTCTTGCTATGATAAGGCATTACAGGAAAAAACAGCCCTGGATATGGAGATGCCACATAGACATAAGCAAGGTGAGAAAGGAGAGCTGGAAGTTCTTCAGCAGCTACATAAACAGATACGACGGAATAATTCTCACAATGAAGAAATACTCGAAGAAGGACATAAAGATACCGAAATTCTTCATAACCCCACCCCTCGATCCACTCTCGCTTAAGAACAAACACCTCACAAAGAGCCAATGCAAGAGAATCCTCTCCAGAAACGGGATAGACCTTGACAAACCCATAATCTGCCAGGTCTCCAGATTCGACAAATGGAAGGACCCTCTCGGTGTAGTGAAGATATTTGAGGAAGTCAAGAAGAAGACGGATTGCCGGCTTGTGATGATAGGAGACATGGCCACAGACGACCCCGAGGGACCGCTCATATACAACAGGCTCATAAAAAAGGTTAACAACGATTCAGGGGACATACATATAATCACGAAACGCGCCGACCTGCTGGTTAACGCCCTCCAGAGGACATCCGATGTTGTCATACAGAACTCAAAGAGAGAGGGTTTCGGAATGGTGGTTTCCGAGGCTCTCTGGAAGGCAACCCCTGTGGTCGCGAAGAGAAGGGGCGGAATCCCCCTTCAGGTGATAAACAACAGGACAGGCTTCCTTGTGGACTCCAACAGGGAGGCGGCCAAGCGCATAATACAGCTTCTTGGCAACGATAAGCTAAGGAGCAGGCTTGGTCACAACGGCAAAGAGCATGTAAGAAAGAACTTCCTCATAACAAAGCACATTCAGGACTACCTCTGCCTTCTGAACCTATACCTAACCCACAGCAAGAGAAAACGAGACAGGGCCCTCAAGCTTCTGAAGGGAATGATGATAACCACCAAAACCTTCACTGAGAAAATGAAAAGAATGTCCCTGAACAGCCGCAAGGGACTGTTCAGGTAATTCCGATGCTCCCGGCGGGACTCCCACCGCAGAGGGGAACCTGGGTTCCCTCTCCATTTGCACTATCGGTTAACCCTTTGCCTTGTTATCCTGTATTAAAGGGGATGATAGTGCGGTAAGAAGGGGGATCTGCATCTCCAATATAACCATTGCAGAGATGTCTCGTGCCACAATCCTCATTGACGAGGCACGAATGTGTCCCCATTCTTGCGCTTTGAACCCGCGTCCCGAGCTTTCTCCTTTGCACCTTCTCCTGCTCCCTAACCTTTTACAGGAGCTTCGCTCGCGCTCGCTTCCGCAAAAGGTTAACCTCTTGCATCAAGAGGGAGCTGACCGCTTCCTTTGCACCTTCCCAACCATTTTAGGGAGCTGAGTCGTGACACGCTTGTTCCGCAAAGCTTTTTCCTTGAGGAAAACCCCCTTGGAAGGCGGAAGCCTCCTGTTGGTTGAGCTTTTTCCTTGAGAAAAGCTCATTCGAGAGGCTCGTATCCTTGACCGGGCTAGACGACGGGAGCGCGTAAATTTCATTGTTTCTGTGTTTTTAAATCTGTTTCTGCAACCATTTATAAGGCACGCAAAACATATATAAACATCCGGACTATCCGTGATTCTTATGACAGTGATAAAGGTTTTCGAGAAGCCCAAACTCAGCAACCCCATACTGATAGAGGGCCTTCCCGGAGTCGGAAACATAGGAAGGGTCGCAGTGGGCTATATGATAGACGAACTCAAGGCAAAGAAATTCGCCCAGCTCTACTCCGAGCACTTCTTCCCCTTTGTGATGCTCCACGACGAGAATATGATACATCTCCTAAAGAACGAACTCTTCTACTATAAGGCGAAGAAAAAGGGAGAGAGAGACATTATATTCCTTGTAGGAGACTGCCAGAGCCTCTCCCCTCACGGACACTACGAGGTCGTGGAAGCTGTCCTTGATTTTGTGGAGAAGCTCGGCGTGAAGGAGATAATCACGGTCGGCGGCCTTGCGACAGGGGAGATAGAAGAAAAGCCCTCAGTGTACGGAGCTGTCACGCACACCGAGCTGATAAAGAGATTCAAGAACACGGAGGTGAAGTTCACTGCAGGAGAGAAGGTCGGCTACATAGTCGGAGCTTCAGGCCTCTTCCTCGGTCTCGGAAAGGAGAGGGGAATGAAGGGAGTGTGCCTCCTCGGAGAGACATCCGGGTTCCCAATAGTTACTGACCCGAAGGCAGCAGAGACTGTTCTTGAGAACCTCACAAAGGTGCTTAACCTCAAGATAGACATGAGCGAGCTTGAGGCCAAGGTCTCCGAGATGGAGAAGTTCATAAAGAAGGTGGAGAATCTCCAGAAAAAGGCGATAATGCAGATAACAAAAGACGAGTCAGCTCCTGTCTCGGGGAAGGAGCAGCTGAGATACATAGGATAAAAATTTAAAGACAAACGGGGATAGAGAAGCATGCCCAACGGAAAATACCATTCCAGATACGAAATAACCAGAATACTCTCTGCCAGGGCGCTCCAGATAGCGCAGGGCTCTCCGGTACTTGTGAAGGTCCCGAAGAGCGTGACAGAGCCCTTCGAGATAGCCGAGCTTGAATGGAAGGCGGGAGTGATACCGATAGAGATAAGGAAGCAGAAAGGCGAGTAATATAAGGACGCTTCCCAATTCCTTTTCATGATAAAGAACATCAGAGTGTATCCTGTTTTCAACTCCAAGGGAAAGGACACCCTGAAGGTGAAGCTCTATACGGATTCCGGAGTCTATTCCGCCTCTGTCCCATCAGGAACCTCCAAGGGAAAATATGAAGCTGTGGAACTGCCTGTAGAGAAAATCCTCAGATTCTTCTCCGCAATAAGGCCGCACCTGATAAAGAGGGACGAGAAGCAGCTTGACGTAATCGATGCCCTGCTCAGGAAGCTCGATTCCACAGGAACCTTCTCCCGGATAGGAGAGAACCTAGCCCTCGCTATATCCGTTGCCTGCGCGAGGGCTGCCACAGGAAACGAGCTCTGGAAACTCACAGGGGAGAGACTCTCAGTCAGGTTTCCTATACCCCTCGGGAATGTGATAGGAGGAGGCCGGCATGCCGGAGGGACGGACTGGCAGGAGTTCCTCCTGATACCCTACAAGGCGGAAAACCCGCACGGGGCAACCCAAACCCTTCTCGATGCCTGGTCCCACATAGGAGACGAGCTCAGGAGAAGGAAGCTTCTTCTTGGAAGGAATATAGAGAACGCCTGGATGGCGAGAATGGATGAGGAGAAGACACTCGAGTTCCTCTCCGGCATCGCTGAAGACTGGGACCTGAGGATTGGGATAGATGCGGCCGCATCCTCCCTCTGGGACGGGAAGTCTTACGTCTACGAGAGAGGGAAGAAGAAACTCAACCCGGAGAAACAGAAGGAGTTCGTTCTCGATATCACCGAGAGGTTCCGCATATACTATCTTGAGGACCCGCTCCACGAGGAGGACTTCTCCGGCTTCTCCGAACTCACGAAGAAGCTTCGGGCCAAAACCTTGGTTGTCGGAGACGACCTTTTCTGCACAAACCCGAAAAGGATAAGGATTGGAGCAAAAAAATCATCTGCGAACGGAATCATAATAAAGCCGAACCAGATAGGAACGCTCACAGAGGCTACGGACGCTGTTTCCCTCGCAAGGAAGTCCGGAATGGCGATAATCCCTTCCCACCGCTCGGGCGAGAGTTTCGACGACTGGCTGGCGGACCTCTGCCTCGCATGGGACTCCCCCCTGTTCAAGTCAGGAATAACAGGAGCGGACGCGCCCAAGCTCAACCGCCTGATAGAGCTCTGGGAGGAGATTCCCGGAGCGGAAATGGCAGAGCTGCCTTTGAGGTAAGGCTGGCTGTTTCTTTGTTTATACCCGATTCTCTTAATCTCTTCGTCCGAAAGCTCTCTTGCTGCACAAATTGAAGTGAAAGATTTAAATATATGATTAACATAGATTATCAAAGTATGTTAATTAAAAATAACGTAAAATTTACAGTGAAGGAATATGGACAGTGAGAGAATAATAGAGGCTCTGGAAGAGACAAACAAGTGGTGGAAAAGAGGCTTTGAAATAGAGTTCAGGCCAAGGGAGGTTTACGAAGAGATAAAGCGTTTTCTCAAAACAAGGCAGATCATTGCTTTGACCGGTTTGAGGAGGGTGGGAAAAACAACAATAATGCTGAAGATGGTTCGAGACAATATTGAAAAGTTCGGTCCCGAAAATATTATGTATTTCTCCTTTGATGATTTCAGGGATGTCAGAATAAAAGACGTTCTTAATGCTTATTCAAGGCTTGTTAACAAGGAGCTTGGCGAAGGCGAATATCTCGTGCTGTTTGATGAGATACAAAAGGTTGCGGGGTGGGAAGAGCAGATTAAAAGGGTTTATGACAATTTCAAAAACATAAAACTCATCATCTCCGGCTCGGAGTCGCTTTTCATATCAAATAAATCAAGGGAAAGCCTTGCAGGGAGGTTTTTTGAATTCAAGATTCAGCCACTGAGTTTCAGAGAGTATTTAACTTTCAAAGGCAGAAGGTTTGAAAATGTGGAGTTGTACAAGCAAGAAATCCTGAGGGAGTTCGATAACTTTCTGCTTTGCAACGGCTTTCCTGAAATTGCGAGCGAAACAGAAGAGGTTGTAAAAAAATACATAAAGGAGAATATTATAGAGAAGATTGTTTACAGAGATATTCCTCAGATATTTCCGGTCAGAGAACCCGCAATACTGGAGGAGGTCTTAAGGATAATTCTCCTCAGCCCTGGAGAGATAATAAACATAGATGATATGGCAAAAGACCTGAATATCTCAAGGCAGACACTATCAAATTATCTTAATTATCTGGAAAAATCCTATCTGATTAAAAAACTTTATAATTTCTCGGGCAGTGCCAGAAAAACCCAGAGAAAGCTTAAGAAGTATTATCCGACGGTTGTTTTGCCAGAGATTGTCAGAAAACATGGACTGAGGGGGAGGGTTTTTGAAACAGCAATGGTTCTTCAATTGAATGCAGATTTCTTCTGGAGAGATGTTTATAAGAACGAGGTTGATGTCGTTAAGCACGCTGACGGAAAGATAATACCAATAGAAATAAAATATTCCAAGCTTGATATCAAGCCGTTAAGAACTTTCATGAAAAAGTTCAGGATTGATAAAGGAATTATACTGACCTATGATAAAGAAGGGAAAGCAGAGTTTGATAAGGGGAGAATAGAGATTGTTCCTTTCTATAAATATATGTTGAAATAGAGGCGTGCCTGATAATTCACTTCCGATGCTGATTTTGAACCGGAATTAATAGAATGCTGCTGGAAACCACAGATTTCTTTCCGTATCATTTTGCATTAATTGGGCAACTTATCTTAACAGTGTTGTTCACATCTGCCTGAATTGTTTCGAATTGTTGCGGTCGATATCCAAAGAAGAGTAGTTGCATACCCTTCATATCAAGGTGAGATGGCACTCCTTCCTTATGATTGCCCCTTCCCTGCTTCTGTCATGAACCAGAGAGGATAATCGTCTTTCCTTGAAATCTCCCTATCAGTCCCGCCTTCTTTTGCATAATAGGGAGAACAGCAATTACAGAATCCTTCCCTTTCCTTTCTTGAGTATGTATGCTTCTCAATGATATCCGCAACCAGCCTGACTTCTTTCCCCTTTATCTCTCCCTTGAGGACATACCTTTTCATCATTCTGGAATACATCATGCTCCCGTCTCCGCCCAGAAAGGGCCGCAGTTCACTCCCGTCATCCAGAAGCTCTGAATCAAGAACAAAAAGATAATCCTCTCCTGTTGCAATAATTCCTCTTGATGTTTTTGCAACTCTCTCAGGCTCCGGAAGATTGTTGTTCCTGTAGAAATCCTCCAGAACGCTTTCCAAATCAGGGCCAAAACGGGTTCTTATATTACCGAAAATCTCCTTCAAAATCCCGGGCAATTCATCCCTTTCTCCATGCCGGTCCGCCATGCTTCTAAATAAATTCAAAACTTTAAAAACCTGCTGATAAAGAAAACATGCAACGTTTTTAAATATCATCTGCCACAGATAAGGATTATATCATGTGATAGCATGCTTGTGGAAAAGAACGACTACCTCAGCGCCGGAGTGCACATAGGAATGAAGTCCTGCACGCCCTATATGAAGCAGTTCGTGTACAAGGTGAGGGACGACGGCCTTGCGGTGTTCAACCTACAGAAGGTTGATTCCCGCCTCTCAATAGCAGCCGATTTTCTCTCCCGGTTCAGCAAGATGCTCGTGGTCTCGAGAAAGGAGAGCGGCCACAAGGCGATAAGGGCGTTTGCGGCAGCGGTTGGAGCGAAGGCGATTCCAGGAAGGTTTGTTCCAGGAACGCTCACAAACCCCTCTTACAGCGGCTTCTACGAACCCGATGTTGTGATAGTGGTAGACCCCCTCGTTGACGAGCAGGTGATAAAGGAAACCAGAAAGAAGAGGATTCCCATAGTTGCGGTGTGCGACACCTTCAACATAGCTAAGAACGTGGACTTCGTGATACCGGCTAACAACAACGGAAGGAAGTCGCTCGCTCTTGTGTTCTGGATTCTCGCGAAGGAGATCCTGAAAAGAAGGAAGAAGATAAAGAAGGACTCCGATTTCAAACTCAGGGTAACGGATTTCGGAGGAGAGGAGGCAAAGAATGAATCTCAGGTCGCAAAAAAGGCTGGCAGCAAGGCTTCTTAAGGCAGGTCTGTCCCGCGTCAGGATAAGGCAGGAGAAGGATGCAGAGGAAGCCCTCACAAGAAACGACATAAAACTCCTGATAAAGAAGGGCGTGATATACAAGAAGCAGAAGAAGGGAACATCGAAGTTCAGATCAAAGAAGATAGCGGAGCAGAAGAAGAAGGGAAGGAGAAAGGGCCCCGGAAGCAAGAAGGGAACGAGGGGGGCGAGAAAGGATTCCAAAACCGGCTGGATAGAGACCATAAGGCCCCTGAGGAGGCTTCTAAAGGAAATGAAGGACTCCCAGCAAATCACAAAGGAGGACTACAAGAAACTCTATGCAAGGGCTGGAGGAGGCTTCTTCAGGAGCAAGAAGCACATGCTCACCTACATGAAAGAGCATGACATGCTCAGGAAGAGCAAGAAGGAGGCAAAAACCGAAAAACAGGCAAAGCCCAAGACCGCCGCAAAACCAAAGAAGCCAAAAAAATCAAAGGAGAGTAAACCCGCCAGGTGATTATCATGAAGAGCGGAAAGATTTATGTCGTCCCGCACAGAAGGAGAAGGGAGCAGAGAACGGACTACAGGAAGAGGCTTTCCCTCCTGAAATCAGGAAAGCCCAGGCTCGTTATAAGAAGAAGCAACAACAACATGGAATGCCAGATAGCTCAGCACTCTCCCTCCGGCGACAGGGTTATCGTTTCTGCGAACTCCGCGCACCTCAGAAAGATGGGATGGAGCGCAGGGACAGGAAACATACCATCATCCTACCTGATAGGCCTGCTCTGCGGAAAGCTTGCGAGGGAAAGGAGAATAAAAGAGGCGGTTCTGGATGCAGGAATCGTCTCTCCAACCCCGAACTCAAGGATATACGCCTGCCTTAAGGGAGCGCTGGACGCCGGCCTTGAGGTTCCGCACTCAGAGGATGTTCTTCCTTCAGAGGAGAGGATAAAGGGAGAGCACATAGCATCCTATCTCAAGAAATATTCAGACCTCCCCAAGCACTTCGAGGAGGTAAAGGGGAAGATTCTCGGAGAGCAGGGAAACCCCAAGAAAGCAAAGAAAAAGGGTGAAGAGGCATGAAGACCAAGGAATTCCCTTCGAAGCCCATCGAAAGGATTGCAAGAGAGGCTTCCGGAATGAGAATATCGAAGCCTGCTTCCAAGGCGTTGAGGATGCTCGTTCTTGAATCCGCCAGGGAGAAGGCAAGGGAGGCTGTTGAGCTGTCAAGGCACGCCGGAAGGAGAACAGTGATGGTTCGGGACATAGAGTTCGTCACAAAGAAAACCGAGCCAATCTAAACCGGCAGGCGTTACCATGCTTTACGCAAGAAGAACCTTCTCCTACGAGCACGAACCGCAGAAATGCGACGTCTCTCTCTTAGGCATACCCTTCGACTCCACGGAGACAGGGTTTCCCGTGAGGTTCGGTCCGCTTTTCCTGAGGGAGGCGATAAGGAGCATTCCTGGTTATGACCCGGAGAGCGAAACCAACATCTTCAAGAAGCTCAGGTTCTTCGATGCCGGGGACGTGGAGACCGTTCCCGGAAGCTGGAAGCTCACGTCCGAAGCGATAAAGGACACCGTAAGGAGTCTTCAGGAAGCCGGACCGGAATCCGTCAAGGCCTTTCTCGGAGGAGAACATCTCATAACCCTCGCTGTCCTCGAAACCCTGGGGGAGTTCCATAAAAAAATAACGGTTATCCACTTCGACGCGCACAGGGACCTAATGCCGGACTGGATGGGAGAGAGGTTCTCGCACATAACATGGGCCCACCATGCCGCAAAGAGGCCCGGCATCGAGCTTGTCCAGATCGGCTGCCGCTCCTGGCATCCTGAGGAGGAAGGCTTTCTCAAGAGCTTGGGAGTGAAAGAAAACATTCACGAAACCGATAATCCTCTCTACATCACTGTGGACCTTGACGTCTTCGACCCCTCCCACGCTCCTGAGGTCGGAACGCCCGAGCCGGGAGGTCTCTCCCCCAGGGAGTTCCTGAATCATCTGAACGCCATACCCATGAAAAGACTTATCGGCTTCGATATAGTGGAGTGCGCTTCCCAGAGCGTGAACACCCGGACCGCAAACCTCGGCGCATGGGTGTTCAGGAAGATTCTCTCTTTGATGGTGAAAGAATGAAGGAGATCAAAGACCTGTCCCTGGAATCGCTCGACAACCTTGCAGACGCTCTCCGGGAGACAGGATTCCAGGCAACCCATCTCGGAGACGCCACGAAACTTATTAAGAGAATGAAGGAGGAGAGAGCGACCGTGTTCTTCGCTTTCACTGCGAACATGGTGGCGAGCGGTCTGAGAGGACTGATAACCGAGATCTGCAGGAGGAAGTTCGTTGATGTAGTTGTGACGACAGCCGGGAGCATAGACCATGACATAATAAAGAGCTTCGAGCCGTACAGTCTCGGGTCCTTCAGCATGGACGATGCCGAACTCCACAGGAAAGGCATAAACCGGCTGGGAAACATACTCATACCAAACGAGCGCTACGCTCTGCTCGAGGGCAAGGTCATGGAATTTCTCAGGGAGAGTTACAGAAGGAAGAGAGCGACAAGCCCGAGGGAGCTGTGCGACCTTTTCGGCTCAAAGCTCAACGGGAGTTCCTTCCTTTACTGGTGCCACAGGAACCGTATACCGGTCTTCTGTCCGGGAATAACAGACGGGGCAATAGGTCTGCAGATGTACTTCTTCAAGCAGGAGCATCCGGACTTCTCTGTTGACGTGACAGCGGACATGAAGGACCTAGCGGACATCGTGCTTAACTCCGAGAAGACAGGCGGAATAATACTCGGTGGGGGAATATCGAAGCACCATGTGATAGGCGCAAATATCGTGAGGGACGGGCTTGATTACGCGGTCTACGTCACCACCGCCTCGGAGTATGACGGTTCGCTGAGCGGTGCCCAGACAAGGGAGGCAAAGAGCTGGGGAAAGATAAGCGAATCCGGAAAACACGTCACAGTGGTGGGGGATGCCACGATTCTCTTTCCTCTGATCGTTCTTTCCCTGAAGGAAGGGGGCTGGTTGTGAATGCTGCCGGTTTTTGGTTACGTTCTTGTGATTGTCTCCGGGTTCTTGACAAAACTCACTGACAACCTGGTTGATGAGAGGTTCCTTTCCAACCCGAACCTGAAATACGCGACAGGGCTCGCTTACGGAATTGTCACCGGATACCTCATTTCACTCGACACTGCCCTGGCAACTCTGGTGTCCTCCATAGTGATAGGAAACCTCCTTTTCGGAAGGATAGACCACA
Organism: Candidatus Aenigmatarchaeota archaeon; assembly: GCA_015520105.1. GTDB lineage: Archaea > Aenigmatarchaeota > Aenigmatarchaeia > QMZP01 > QMZP01 > WAQT01. The sequence goes on along the minus strand of WAQT01000010.1, from coordinate 18,027 downwards.
GGGCGCATCAGCTCGCGCTTGCAGGAATGTTCTTCATGATTCTCCTCTTTGGTCTCAAGGACATAAGCATACCAATTCTTGCAGCGTTTGCCTTGTTTGCATGGCTTGATGAGTTTCTTAATGAGAAAAGCGACAGGGGAGAACTGAATATCCCAACGCCATTCAACAGAATAGTCCACCACAGAATAATGCTCGAGATTGCGGCATTAACGATATCGCTCTACACCCAAAATCCGATATATTTCTTCTCACTGCTCCTTTTTGACCTCTCCTACCAAGTCACAGACAACCTCATGTTCAGAGTCCTGCCGGGTTTCGAATCCGGATACGGAGACCATATCGTGCTGAATTTCTACAAATGCTCCTCAAGGAAGCTGGGCAGCGGAAAATTCGTAAGAGAGATACTCAACATGCTTGTCGAGATGCTCGGGATGAGAGCAATAAGCAGGCCCGTCATAGTCGAATACAAAGGGAAGAGAGGGAAAAAGGATTCCGGAATAAGCGGCTTCATACTGATAGCAGAGTCGCACATAAGCATCCACACCTACCCGGAGAGACGGCTGGTCAAGGTAGACGTGATGTCGTGCAAGAGAATCGATAGCGATGCAATCCTGAATTATCTCAGGAAGATATTCGGTTCCGATGACTTCGATTATAAGATTCTGGACAGGGGAAAGGAATACCCCAAGGACACGAAACTTGCAAAAAAAATCGTAATGGAGGAAAGGAGATTGGTCAATTCCAAGGAAGCGCTGTTTCTCAGGTCTCCACCCTCGGAGCCAGAACGAAGTTGAGTTCCATCTTGTCTATGCTCCTGAATCCTATCCTGACAGGATAGTCTGTCCCGAACTCTATCACCATCTGCTCGGACAGCTTTGCTGCCTTTATCATCTTCTTGAGGTACTCCAGGGGATACTGAGCCCTTATGTTTCCCTCGGCCTTGAGGTCGAGAAGGCCCTTGTCAGACTTTTTCAACTCCATGCTCGCGAAGGAAACGTCTCCCTTCGCCTTTATCGCGAAGCTCTGACCGTTTGCTTCCAGAATAACCGCATCGCTTATGACATCAGCGTCAGCTATGCCATCCTCCACGAGCCTTGATTCAAGCTCCACCCTGCCGGTGAAAGCGAGCTTGTCTATCGGAGGCTTCTCCGTCTTGACATCAATGAGCGGAATCACGAACCTCCTCGTTCCGTCCCCTTTTATGGTTATTGTGAACTTGTTGTCTCCTGTCTCCTTCTCGAGAATGAGTTTGTCGTTCGGCTTCACCCTTTTCATCACAGCAGCAAGACCGGCCATGTTCACTCCGAGAAGCTCCTCGCCTTCGCATTTGTACTCGTCAAACGCTGTGGAAAGTATCTTCATGTCTATCACAGCGACCATCGCCCTGTCCGGCGACACGAGGCTTATCCCGTTCTGGTCCACGCGGAACACGCCCTCGTCTATTATCTCGGCTATTATCGGTATCGTGTTCCTTAGAAGGTCAACATCCGACAACACAAGCTTGAACATAACCCACCTCCAGACATCAAACAATTATTGACTTCACTCTTTTTAAAAGCTCCGTATCGAGTCCGGACATGTCCTGCACAACCTCGGCCTGTATCTCGAACCCTCCCTCTGTCGGGATAACCCTTCCCAGAACCCTGACAAGCTTCCCCCTTTCCACACCTTTCGAATCCTCCACGGATATGCTTGCCTGACCTGTCCCGTCGTCCAGAACCATAAAGCCCTCCTGAAAATCTATCACGGTCCCTGTCACAGCCACTCTGATGTCGTCAGGCCTTATCTCCGCTATCGCCTTTTCCACTGAGGGCATCCTCCTCATGTTCTGGTTCTCCATGCCGCAGTATTGGATGCAGGCTTAATAAATGTTGAATTCATGGAACCGCCGGCCAGCCGGTTCCATTTTTAAAAACAACAGCGCAATTCATTTAGCATGAAAAGAACATACACCTCCAGACTCACTCCCGGAAGCAAAGCCCTTGTCATGGGATGGGTGAGCCATTCCAGAGACCTCGGAGGCCTGAAATTTTTCCTCCTGAGGGACAGGGAAGGTCATGTCCAGGTGACAGCAAAAAAAGGCTCTGTCCCGGACAGCGTCCTAAAGACAGTGGAGTCCCTCTCAAGAGAGGACTGCATCTCAGTTGCAGGAACAGTGAAGGAAGCAAAGCAGGCTCCCGGAGGCATCGAGATAATCCCTGAGAGCATAGAAATCCTGAGCAAGTCCAACACCCCGCTTCCGATAGACATAGAGGGGAAGATAGAATCGGGCCTTGACAAGAGGCTGGACAACCGCTTTCTCGACCTCAGGAACCCGAAGCATTCCGCCATATTCAGGATACGCTCCCATGTCTTCAAGGCATGCGTGGACTTCTTTCACAGCGAGGAATTCATAAACATAAACACGCCGAAGATAACAGTTGCAGGCGTGGAGTCCGGGGCGGAGCTTTTTCCCATAGTCTATTTCAACCGCGAGGCCTTCCTCTCCCAGAGCCCGCAGATATACAAGCAAATGATGGTCGCTGCGGGGTTTGAGAAGGTCTATGAGATAGCTCCTGTGTTCAGGGCAGAGAAAAGCCACACCACGAGGCACCTCACGGAGTTCACGGGCATAGATTTCGAGATGGGTTTCATAAGGGATATGAACGACGTGATGGATGTCAACGAAAGGCTTATCAGGCACATAGTTAAGCACGTCAAAGAGAACTGCGGGAGGGAGCTCGAGACCATGGGAGTCTCGCTTCGCGTTCCAAAAAAGATACCGAGACTCTCCCTTGAGGAGGCGAGAACGCTCCTATTCAAGAAGGGGAAGAAGATTCCTGAGGGAGAGGACCCGGATCCCGAGGCTGAGAAACTTCTTGGAAGCATGGTTAAAGAAAAATATGGAGAGGAGCTTGTGTTCGTCTATCACTATCCTTGGGAGAAGAGGCCATTCTACCACATGAGGCCTGATGGAAACCCAAAGGTTACGGAGTCATTCGACCTCATATGGAACGGGGTGGAGATAGCGACAGGGGCTCAGAGGGAGCACCGCTACGATGTCCTGAAGAGGCAGGCAAAGGAGAAGGGGATAGACCTGGATTCCATGAAAGACTATGCCGCGATATTCCGCTACGGATGTCCCCCTCATGGAGGGACTGGTCTGGGGCTCGACAGGATCGTGGAGTGCATGCTCGGCCTGAAAAACATAAGGGAGGCGATACTCCTTCCAAGGGACCCCGAACGCCTGACACCCTGATTCTATACCACAACCTCAACTTTCAGAAAATCCGTCCCTGACTCCAGCGTGAAGGCAACCGTGTAGTTTATGTACCCAGACTCCATGTACGCCTCCACCCGGCCGTACGGAAGCAAGTCTCCTGTCCTCTCCGCATAAGTGTAGCCAATCCCCCGGCCGGAGTCGGGATTCCCGTCTATCGTTATGTTCAGGGACTCGAGGGGAATCCACTTTCCGGAATCCTTCTGGTAGAGGGCAAGGAGAACATCGCTTATGTTGTAGCTTTCGAAACCGCCGGGGGAACCTATCTTCCTTATGTAAGCCCTGACGTGCGAGTTCTCGAGAACATAGGCAGCGCTTCCTCCGTACCCGGCCTCGTAAACGCTTGCATTGAGATTCGAACCTACTACCATGCTCCCGAAGTATTCTGCTGTCCTCGGAAGCATGAGCATGTGCTTCGAATTCATCTCCCAGAAAAGCATGTTTCTCGCTGCATCGAGGCCGAGCCTTCCCAGCGAGAAGTCAAGGTCAACCACCCTTCTGGAACCCCTTCCCTCGGAAGCGACCTCCTCTATCTTCTCCCCCACATTCGCCATAGCGCTTCTCATCCTCGAGAGCGCCGCGGACTGCTGCATCTTCTCTATGAGCGGCATCCCCATCTGGTAGACAAGGGCTGTCACGGATATGGTCAGGGCAAGAAACGCAACAGCAGAGACAATGGTCACTCCCCTCATACAACCACAGTATAATTTTGCATCCTCTTCAATAAAAATCACAGAAGGAAATCGCAGAACGCGTCCAAATTTAAAATTTCCCCCTCAATATAGAGCTTATGAGGAAGCAGGTAAGGATATCGCTGATAGGCGCAGGATATGTCGGGTTAACCACAGCAGTCGGCTTCTCAAAGAAGGGATTCAAGACCATACTCATGGACATAGACAAGGAAAAGGTGGAAAGGATAAACTCCGGAGAGAGCCCGATATACGAGCCTGGACTGAGGGAAATGCTCAAGGAACTGAGAAGAGAGGGAAATATAGAGGCGACCACGAATCTCGATTACGCTGTCTCGGAGTCGGAGATAACCTTCATATGCGTCCCGACGCCGTCAAGGAGGAACGGAGATACTGATTTAAGGTATATAGAGGATTCCTCAAAGGCAATAGGAAAGGCCCTGAGGCTGAAGGAGCATTACCATGTGGTTGCGGTCAAGTCCACTGTCCCGCCAGAAACCACTGAGAGGGTGGTGATTCCGAACCTCGAGGAGGGTTCAGGAAAGAAGGCGGGTCCCGGTTTCGGCGTGTGCATGAATCCAGAGTTCCTCAGGGAGGGAAGCGCGCTCGAGGATTTCCTCAACCCGGACAGGATAGTGATAGGAGAGCTTGACCCGCGTTCCGGAGAGACGCTCGCCTTTCTCTACAGGGGATTTGCGGCCCCTGTGTTGAGAACTTCCCTAAAGGTGGCGGAGATGATAAAGTACGCCTCAAACTCATTCCTTGCAATGAAAATAACCTATGCGAATGAGATAGGGAACATCTGCAAGAAGCTCGGGATAGACGCCTATGAAGTTATGAAGGGCGTCGGTCTGGACAGCAGGATATCTCCCCACTTCCTCAGGGCCGGAATAGGGTTTGGAGGCTCATGCTTCCCCAAGGACGTCCTCGCCCTCGTGAGCAAGGCAGAGAAGCTCGGCTACAACGCCTCCCTTCTGAAGGAGGTGATAAACGTGAACTCAAGGCAGCCCTACAGGATGATAGACCTCCTTAAGAAAAGAATCGGTTCCCTCAAGGGAAAGAGAATCGCTGTCCTCGGACTCGCGTTCAAGCCCGAGACAGACGACGTCAGGGAATCCCCTGCGCTGCGCATAGTGAGCGAACTTATCCGGCAGGGAGCCGGCGTGGTCGCCTACGACCCGAAGGCAATGTTCAACTTCCGGAAAGCGTTCCCGAAGATAGGCTACGCAGAAAGCGCGAAAGAGGCCCTGAAGGGAGCGGATGCCTGCCTTGTCGTGACCGAATGGAGGGAGTTCAGGGACCTCACGGACGATGATTTCTCCGCGATGAGGGGAAGTGTGATAATAGAGGGCAGGAGGGCGCTGGACCCCAAGAAAGTCGATGGTTTTGAAGGCGTGTGCTGGTAAGAACCCTTTAGCGCAGGCAAGCGCGCTAAAGCGTTCACGGAAACACCGCTACCGCACACCCTTTTACGGGAGTTTACACTTCCGCAATCCTCTGCCTGACGGCAGGGAGTTTCCTGACGGAAACAAGCGTGTACGGAAAATACGCAAAGTAAACGCAACAGACGCTGTCGCAGGATGGAAGCGATAGCTCCCTCTTGATGCACCTTCTGTTGGGAACAGGAGAAGGTGCCGGCAGGGAGTTTCCTGACGGAAACAAGCGTGTACGGAAAACGTGCAGGTAAACGTAACGGATGCTTCCGCAACATGGAAGCGGAAACTCGCGAATCCGCCTCTTCTAAGCACTGAGGAAAACCCTCCAACAATTTAAGACCTACCGGGAAATAAAAACATGGTTCACATCGATTCCGTGAAGTTCGGGGAGATAACAGTGGACGGAAAGACCTACTATTCAGACCTCGTAGTGTTCTGGGACGGCTCTCTCTCCATGCGGCCGAAGTCTCACGTTTTCGGAGTGGAGGAGCTTGTCCGCGTTCTGGAGAGAAACCCGGACTCCGTTGTGATAGGAACAGGGATATCCGGAATACTTAAAATAACAGACGATGCAAGGGAGCTTGCGGAAACAAAGGGGGTGAAGTTTTTTATGGATGTATCCGAGAATGCGTGCGACATATTCAACGGGCTTGTGAAGGAAGGAAAGAAGGCCGCGGCAGTGATCCACACCACGTGCTGACAGTTTTAAACCTTCCGAGAAAATAAATGCATGGCAATGACTGTTCTAAGGCTCGGCCACAGGCCGTTCAGGGATAAGAGGATATCCACTCACTGCGGTCTCGTTGCGAGGGCCTTCGGCGCGAGCGAGCTTCTATACTCCGGCGAGAAGGACTCCTCCCTCGAGGACTCGATCAATTCCGTGTCCAGGGAATGGGGAGGAAGTTTCCATGTCCGCTATGTCAGAAAATGGAAAGACATTATAAAGGAATTTCCGGGAAAGAGCGTTCACCTAACCATGTACGGCCTGCCTCTCCAGACAAGAATCAGGGAAATCAGGAAGCACCAAGACATCCTTGTCATAATAGGCGGAGAGAAGGTTCCTTCGGAAGTCTATTCCCTCTCTGACTACAACATCGCTGTCACTAACCAGCCCCACTCCGAGGTCGCGGCTCTTGCAGTCTTCCTTCATGAATACTTTGAAAGCAGGGAACTCTCCTTCGACTTCCCTGAAGCGAAGAAGAGGGTGATTCCTCGGGAGAGGGGGAAGCTTCTCGAAGAAGACGCGGAGCATTCACCTTGAGAGAAGAACCACCCTGCTCTCCCTCTGCTCGTCCTTTATGGGATAGCCGGAAAGCTCGGAAACCCTCTCGGAGAACTCCCTGACCTCCTCGTGTAGCGGCATCGCCTCCCTCGGAAGCCTCTTCATGGATTCTCCTATGTGCATATACGCCTTCAGCTCCACAAAGTCCGGGCTCGCCCTCTCTATAAGCTTCGCGTAGCCCTCCGGGTTCTTCATGTTGTATCCCTTCACGAGAGTGAGCCTTAACACCCTCCTGCATGAGAAACCCCTCATTGCATCAAGGCTCTCCAGAAGCCTCTCCCAGAAGTCCCTCTTTGCGGGCCTGTCCAGAAGCCTGTACGTTTCTCTGTCCGGGGCGTCCACTGATATGTAAAGCTGTGTGGGCTCTGCTATCCTTTCCAGAATCTCGGGATGCTGGGAATTCGTTACGAGAAACGTAGTGAAACCCCTCCTGTGAAACCCCTCTATGAGCTCGGATATCCTCGGATAGAGTAGCGGCTCGCCAAGAAGGGAGATGGCCGCGTTGTTCGGTTTTTTCGCCTCCTCGAACTTCCTCCTGTCCGTTCCCTCGAATCCGCCGAAGCCTGAAAGGAGCTTCGCCTGCTCCCTTATGCAGCCGTCTATTATGTCGCCCGGCTCGTCGCATCCTTTGGAGAAGAAGACTTTGGTCTTCTCTATCACCCTCCAGCAGAACAGGCACGCCTGGTCGCAGGTTATGTTCGGAGTCATCTGGAGGCAGCGATGGCTCCTTATTCCGTAGAACCTCTCCTTGTAGCACACGCCCTCTCCCCTCAGGGACTTCCTCGTCCACTCGCATATCTTCACAGCGGAATGGCCTCCCACTATGCGATACTGCTGGTGCTCGAGTTCTTTCCTGAGCTTTTCCGGAATCATGTTAAAAGTTTCCGGCAAAAATTAAAAGATTTTAATCAGGAATGCAAAATCTTTGCATGAAAGCAGAGAATGTTTTGATTCCGGAAAACGTGAGAAGGAAAATCGAGAAGGACAGGAATGTGATAGCAGTTATTCTTTTCGGAAGTTCGCTTCGAGGGAAGGGAGAGGATATAGATTTGTGTTTTGTTACCATACCGGGATTGAACAGGAAAAGGCTTCTGGATATGAGAATCGAGTATTCCGGCATGCTCGGCGAGAGGTTTGATGTGCAGATATTCGAGTTGCTGCCCCTTTATATAAGGACAAGGGTCCTGAAAGAAGGAAAGATTATCTTCCTGAGGGATGAGGATATGCTTTATGAGATCGCATTTAGAACAGCAAAGGATTTCGAGTATTTCCGGAAATATTATGAGGAATATCTGGGGAGCGTGGAGAATGATTGACAGGGAAAGAATCCTTGGAAAGATTGACGAACTTGAAGGATATCTCAGGGAACTTGAGGAGATAAAACCGAAGAGTTATGAAGAATATGCAGATTCAAAGGAAAAGAAAAGGGCGTGCGAAAGATTGCTTCATATAAGCATAGAATGTGTTATGGACATTTGCAGCATGATAGTTTCAGGGTTGAGGCTCGGCATACCGGGGGATGAAAAGGATATGCTGGATGAACTGGAAAGCAAGGGGGTGTTTCCAGAATCTCTTGTGAAAAAACTCAGGGGAATGCGCGGTTTCAGGAACGTTCTGGTTCACAGATACAATCATATCGATGACGAGCTTGTTTTTGAGGTTCTGGAGAAAAGGATGAAAGACTTCAGGGATTTCATAATAAGGGTAAAAAGGATTGTGAAAAACACAAGCGTGTCCAATAATTCACTCCAGACATAGGTTCTCAAACAGGAAAGAATCAATAAACATGACTGAAGCATCTTCAGGTCGAAATTCCTGTTCCGTACCGGTTTTGTGTTTCAGGAGAGGTTTGCGTTCACTCCGGTTAATCAGACAGGCCCGAAAAACATGCATATTTTATAAACCCCGGGCACCATAAATTAAACATTATGAAGGGAATGTCCCACACCCTCGTTATAATAGTGACAGCCATAGTCATTCTGGTGGCTGCGCTTGTGGTACTCACCATTTTCGGAAGCACTATAACAAGATTCTCCACGCTTACAGAAGCAAAAACATATTGCAGTAGCATAGCTACGCCTTTATGTGCAGCCGCAGGCAATGACGCCGCTGTAAAGAGCCAGTTGCAGAATGTTAAACTGGAGATGGTATATTCTTCTGGTAATAAGAAATTAACTACTTGCAAAGATATAGCAGAACAAGCGAATTGCAACTGTGAAAAATCATCAGAAGATGCATCAGCAATATGGGTATGGAACTGCAAATAACACAATCCTATATAAACCCCCGATTCCATTATAATTAATTAGTTCTTAACAGCCTTTCGAGGCTGCCGCAGGATGGAAGCGGTCAGCTCCCTCTTGATGCACCTTCTGTTGGGAGCAGGAGAAGGTGCTCCAAAGGCTGTTGACCCAAACCCCTTGAAAACAAAGACGGGAGCTCACAAAGCAATCCTGGTCCGCAATGTAGTTGGTTATGACCAGGCAGGCACCCGCTTCCGCCAAAGCGTGTACGGAAAACATGCAGGTAAACACAACAGGAGCTCACGCTTCCGGCCTTCAGGCTGGCCGAACGTCCGCACCCGGAGGAAATTGATATGGAAGAGGAAAAGATACTGGACTTCATCACAAAGGAATACACGTGGGAGCAGGTGCTCTACAAGGTGATAGCGTGGGAGGGCCTCGATCCGTGGAATCTCGACCTCAACGTCCTGTCCACCGCCTTTCTTGAATACATAAACAAGCTCAAGAAGATGGACTTCAAGATACCGGCCAAATACGTGATGATTGCTTCTGTCCTCCTGAGGATGAAGTCCGACCACCTCCAGTACATGGGAGACCTAGTGGAGGGCGAATACATAGACCCTGACAGTGTGGAAGAGCCCCAGCAGGAAGAGGAGAACGAATCCGTCTCCGAACTGGAGATAAACCCGATAAGCGTCCCCCCGAACAGGTACCCGAGAAAGAAGATAGTGGTGGACGACCTCGTGAAGGCCCTCAGGAGCGCCCTGAGGTCAAGGGAAAGAAGAATCCTGAGGAAGGAAAGCAGGAAGAAAAAGATAAGAATAGAGGAGGACAACATAACAAAGAGGATATCCCTTCTCTACAGGAAGATAAACGACCTCCTCTCGAGAGTGAAGAAGCAGGAGGTTGAGTTCAGCAGCGTGGTGGAGAAGTGGGAGAGGAAGGAAATAATAAGCAACTTCCTGCCTCTGGTGTTCCTCGACCACGAGAACAAGGTGAAGTGCAGGCAGGAGGAGATGTTCAGGGAGATTTTCATAAGGAAGCCGGAGAACTGATAGAATGGAAGCGAAAAGGTTAATCGAGGCCGCGCTCTTCATATCCCCGAGGCCTCTCATGATAAACGAACTCGGGAAGATATCCGGAGTCCACTCTCTCGGCCACGTGAAGGAGATTCTCGAGGAGCTTCAGAGGGAATACTCCGGAAGGGGAATGGAGATAGTGTCCACCCCAAACGGCTGGGAGATGCAGGTCCCGACTTCCCTGCTTCCAAGGGTCTCGCACCTCACTCCACATTCCGACCTCTCAGGAGGCCAGAAGAGAACGCTCGCCCTTGTCGCGTACAAGGAGCCTGTCAAGCAGTCGGACATCATAAAGATTCAGGGAAACAAGGCCTATTCCTACATTAAGGACCTCGTGAAGAGAGGCCTCATAAAAAGCGAGAAGAAGGGCCACACCAAGATTCTCTCCCTCACGCCTGAGTTTGAGAGGTACTTCGGCGAGAGCAGGGAGTCCGTGAAGGAGAGGCTCAGGTCGGCAGCGGAGTCCGGAAGGGAGCTTGCTCCCTCCCTGAACAGGCCTGAAACCGAAGAGCCGGAACCGAAAGCTTCTCAAAACGAGAGTCTCGGGAAGCCCCCTGAGGAGAGCCGAGAGAAAGTTCGGGAAAAAAAGGAAACCGGCAAGCCGGAGAAGAAACCCGCGCTTTCGGCCTCGCACAGCCACGCGTTCGAGGAGCTGGATTGATTTCTTTAGGAAGCTTAAAAAACCAGAAACCCATCTCTTCGTATGGAATCCCTGTTCTGGGCAGACCAGCTCGCTGACGCCGTAATAAGAAGGGCAAGGAAGGAGAAGAAAATCGTATCCATAAGAAGCGGCCAGACCCCTTCCGGAGGGAAGCACATAGGAAACCTGAACGACCCTGTGAGGGCCTATTTTGTCTATAAGGCTGTCACAGAGAAGGGAGCGAAGGCGAGGTTCGTGAACACCAGCGACGACAGGGACCCACTGAAGGACATACCCGCGAGGCTTGCTGACCTTGACGGAAAATGGTTCCCCTCGGAAAAGTTTCCGGAACTGAGGAAATACTCGGGCCACCCCCTCTGCAACATACCCGACCCGTTCGGCTGCTGCAGGAGCTACGCCCATCACTTCGACAACCTCTGGGTGTCAGGCCTCCACGAACTCGGGATAAAGCCGGAGAGATTCTCCAACGACGAGCTTTACAGGAAGGGAGCGTTTGACCCCCACATAGAGACGGTGTTCAGGAAGGCGGAGACAGCAGGAGAGATTATAAGCAAGTACCAGAAGACCAAGGGAAAGGATTACATACCCTTCGACGCGATATGCCCGAACTGCGGTGTCCTGACGAATGTCTCCGGCTTCAATCTGGAAAGCAAAACAGTGAGTTTCGTGTGCGGGGGAAAGGCGATAAAGAAGAAGAGAAGCGAGGGCTGCGGATGGAAAGGAGAGGTCTCCTTCAGGCAGGGAAAGCTTCAGTGGAGGTTCGAGTGGCCTGCCCAGTGGAAGATATTCGAAACCAACTTCGAGCCCTTCGGGAAGGACCACTACGCAGGCTCATGGCAAAGCGGACAGGAGATAGCGAGAAGGGTCTTTGAGATAGAACCGCCGGTTCCCTATGTCTACGAGTTCTTCCTCGTGAACGGCGAGAAGATGAGCGCCTCGCAGGGCAACGTCTACATCACTCAGGACATTCTCAAAATAATAGAGCCTGAGGTTTTCCTCTACTTCTACACGAAGAAACCGGGAAAGCAGAGAGACCTCGACCTCAGGAACGTACACCTGCTCGTTGACGAGTTCGAGAGGGTTGAGAGGGTGTTTTTTGGCCTCGAGGAGGAGAGGAACGAGAAGGACAGGAGGAACATGAAAAGGATGTACGAGATGTCCAGCAGGACAATACCGAAGAAACCTCCTCTCAGGATTCCCTACACGTTTTCTGCAATGATATCCCAGATAGTTCCCGGAGACACTCTCTTGGAATCGGCTGTTGGCATACTGAAGAGGACTGGCCACATAAAGGGAGAACTCTCAAAGCAGGACAGGGAAAGCGTGGAGAGGCGTCTCGTACTCGCAGGAAACTGGGCGCGGCTGTACGCCCCGGAACAGTACAGGATATGCATAAAAGACAACCCTGACCCGGGAATAGTAAAGAAACTTTCCCCAGAGCAGATGGAATGCCTGAAAGACCTTGCCGGAAAGCTCGTGGAGAAGGACAGGAACGAGAAGGAGCTTTACAATCTCTTCTTCGAGATATCCAATAAGAGAAACATCAGGCCGCAGAGGTTCTTCGAGGCCGCATACCTCGCTCTTCTGGGAAAGCCCTCAGGCCCAAGGCTGGCCTCCCTCATAACCGTGGCCGGCAGGGAAAGGGTCGCGAAAATTCTTGAAAAGATATAATGGGACCGCTGGGATTTCCGTTCCTTCTGGAGGCACGCAAAAGCGTTGATGTTTGCCTGTCCAAAAGGGTTCGGAAGCGTCAGCTCCCGTTGTTACGCGGAAGCTGTCTTTCCGTGAACGCTTTTGGACGCTTGCCTGTCCAAAAGGGTTCTATCGAACCCAGGTCTGAAGCGCTCCGTAAAACCCTTTTACATTTTCCGTGAACGCTTTTGAGGAAGGCGGCAGCCTCCCGTAAAAGGGTTCTGCCCCATGCTCCAATGATGCCACTACACCACGGTCCCATGTGCCCCCGGAGGGATTCCCCTCTATATCCCCAGTTAATGGTGTTGCCTGTTATCCTGTGACATGATAGACGATACAAGAGTAGGAACTTTGGTTCCCTCTCCATTTGCACTATCGGTTAACCCTTGCCTTGTTATCCTGTACTAAAGGGGATGATACGACACTAAGAAGGGGAAATGTGTTCCCCTTCTTGTGTTTTGAACCCACGACCCCTGGCTTTCCTCTCACCGGCCGGAAGGCCTCGAATCTTCTATCCTGAGATATGGGATAGAAGGCCAGTGCTCTATCCAGCTGAGCTACGGGGGCACGTATAACTTTGATGCGTACTTATTTAAAACTCTTCTGTGAGGTCTGGGAGACCCCGGCTCAAAAGTCATGTTGTTGAATTCCTTATCCTCTCCACCACGTCTGTTATCATCTCCGCGGCCTTGTGAGGATACCAGAAATTCAGAAACGCCGTGGATTCCACATTTATAACCTTCCTTCTCTTTGAGAGAAGCTGCTTCTTCGGTCCTATAGACCTCAGGCCCTTGAAAACATGCTCAACAGTAACCCGTGGTGTGTCCGCGTTCTCAAGGGCCTTCTTGCAGGCATAGAGGAAGTTTCTCGGACTGAAGTTCTCCGAGAGCTTCTCAAAAACATCCTTCGGGCAGAGCTTCCTGATAACCTCCATGTCTGCATGGATATTGTATGCATGGTCGCTGGAGTTTCTCTTCCCGAGAACGAACTTTCCGTACACCCTCTCTATTGTCCTTGCCACCCTTTCCTGTTCTATAAGAGTGACCGCTTTGTACTCCTTTTCGATTTTCTTGAAGAACTTTTCGTTCTTTCTGTTCACCTCCTTCACTGCCTCCTCAAGAATCCCTTTGTCTATTCCCTTTCCGTCAAAGCTTGTAAAGTCCATGAGCATCGGAACGTTCTTCATCCTCGTGTAGCACCTGTGCACAAGAACCACGAAGTCCCCTTTCTTCACCTCTTCCCAGAAGCTCCTGTATATTCCCAGCCTTCTTTTGTAGTCATCCTCGCTTGCTGCAGACCACGCATACTTCTTCCTGAACTCGAAAAGCCTCTCCCTGTTCTCATCCTTCATGAAATCCTCAAAGAGTTTCAGGGCATCCCTTTTCGGAGGGATTCCCCTGTTGAAGTCGATACCGAAGGACATCTTCCTCGAAAGCCCCGAAACCACAAGCTTTCCACCGGTCTTGAGCCAGCACAGGCTTGCAACGGTCTCGCTGTTCTCATCCCTTGATGTCACGGTCTCGAGAGCAGGACCTGAATGGAGCGCGACATAGGTCACGTTCCCCGGTGTTGAATAAACAGTGTATCCGCGCCTGAAGCTTATCCTCATGAAAATAATTGTCCCGACTTCCTAATTAACTTTCGGGACATCATCTGTGTCCCGATTTCTCCACAGGCCTCGACATCAGAAGCGAATTCGGAATTATAATCCTTTTCTGTCCGCTTTTCAGGACAATAGAGGTTGGATTTATCCTCTCCACATATCCGGAATATTCACCAACCTTTATGTGTTCCCCGTGTTTTATCTCCCTCTTCAGCGCAATCCCGGACGAGAAGTTTGGAAGGATGTCCTTCACTCCCAGCAGGAACACCGCTATCGTTCCTCCAAGCACCACAGAAAACATTACAGTGAGCGATACCGTGTCCAGACCAACAAGTGAAAGGGACATTATCACGGATATAAGAGCAATGGAATACTTTATGAACGCACCGGAAAGGAAGCCCAGCGCCTCGTCCACAAAAAACCTCCTTCCCGCTTCCTCGAACACCTTGCCCATGAAGTCCGCGACAAGGAATCCTATCACCACAATGAGTATCGCCAGTATAAATCTCGGAACAAATATCGCTATCTGGTTGAAGACATTCACGAGTCCTGGGAATCCAAGGGTCTCTATTATCGCTCCGAGGAAGAGAATATATATGAACCACTTTACCAGGTCGCCGATGAGCCCTACTATCGTTCCGCGATAACCGACAGCCTTCAGTATGTCGTCTGTCCAGCTCCTTATCGTTATCTTTTTCAGCCCGACCACGCTGAGAAGTTTTACAGTCACAGCCTTTCCTATCTTTCCGACGACATAGGCGACTACAAGAAGCACTATAACCTGTATTATCACCTGCAGGTTCGGGATTATGTATTCCGGAACCAGCCTGCTGAAGAAATCCACCACAGCGGCACCGAACATCTGGAGAAACTCCTGCACGTTCATGCTCTGCACCTTATTTCTTTATCGCTGCTATTTATATATCATCGCTTCGTTCCTTATATACTCCGGAACCATGCCGAATGTCCTGTAGAGAAGAAAGTCCCTCTTAACACACTCATATTCAATCCCTATCTTCTCTCCCACAACCAGAAAGAAATCCAGCACGCTGACGAAGCCGTTCTCCGCTGCGGCCCTGTCAACGACCGATTCGTCCTCAAGAAACCATAACGGCAACTCCATTCACTCACCAAGCCTTCTCACGAAATCTCTCACATAGTGAGGAACATCAGAATGCCAGAGATAACTCTTAAAATCTTCCTTAGCTCGACTCCAGTTCACGCTCCATGCTTCAGCAGCCTTCAGAAAGATTTCATACTCGCTGCACTTCAGACGTCTTGCAGCGTCGTATATGTGACCCTCGTCCACTTCTGCATGTTTTTCCGGAACAAGGCAGATTACAGCCGTGCTCGCACCCCTGTCACTCCTGATTATAATTGGCAGAGAAACAATAAATACTTCACCGCTGCAGCGTCATTTGTTGCTGAACACGATGGTGTGGAGCTTAGTCATCTCCTCTACGGAGTAGTTCATACCCTCCCTTCCCATCCCGGAGTCCTTGTCTCCTCCGAAGGGGAAGTTTCCGAGGCCATGCGACGGGGCTGCGTTTATCGTGACAGTGCCGGCCTCTATAAGCTCCGCCGCCTTTACAGCCTTGTTCACGTCCCTTGTGAACACGCTCTCATCAAGGCCGTAATTCGAAGAGTTAGCTATCCTTATCGCCTCATCGAACGTCCTGAACTTCATTATCGCGACAACCGGGCCGAATGTCTCCTCGCACGAAATCCTCATCGAAGAGTTCACGTCAGCAAGAACAGTCGGCTCTATGTAGAGGCCCTTCCTCTTCCCTCCTGTCTTCAGCTTCGCGCCCTTCTTCACCGCATCCTCTATAAAGCTTTCCACCCTGTCCGCTGCTTTCTCGTTTATCAGAGGCCCTATCATGGTATCCTTCTTTCTGGGGTCTCCCATCTTCCACCTCTTCGCTTCCTTCGTTATCCTCCTCACGAACTCGTCGTATATCCCTTCCTGAACTATTATCCTTGAGAGCGCGTCGCACCTCTGACCCTGGAACTTCAGGCTCCCCTTCGCGCATTCCTTCACAGCCACCTCCAGGTCTGCGTCGTCGAACACGATTCCGGGACACTTCCCGCCAAGCTCGAGGTGAAGCCTCTTCATTCCAGCGATGGAGGCGATCCTCTTCCCCGCAGTCGAGGAGCCGGTGAATGATATCATGCTTACCATCGGATGCGAAACGATGAAGTCGCCTATCTCACTTCCTGACCCCGTCAATATGTTGAAAGACCCCTTCGGAAACCCGGAGAGTTCCACAAGCCGCGCAAACATTATCATGCATATTGGGTCATCGCTCGCTGCCTTGAACACCACGGAATTCCCTGATGCAAGTGCCGGGGCTATCTTCGAGACAGGAATGAAGAGCGGGTAGTTGAAAGGCCCTATCGCCAGAACCACACCCTGCGGTTTCCTCTTCACTATCCCGAACTTCCCTATGGTGTCCGGAGTTAAGTCGCCGGGAATGTACTCTCCCCGCATCGCCTTGACCTCTTCCACAGCGAGCTTCAGCCTCTCCACGCTTGCCTTCACCTCTCCCTGCGCAACGCTCAGCGGCTTGCCCGCCTCTGCCACTATGGTGTCCACAAGCTCCTTGCTGTGTTTCTCCACAAGACTGGAAAGCTTCTCGAGAAGCTCGACCCTTTTTATCATGGGCATCTCAGCCATGCTGCTTCTCGCCTTCCACGCAGACTTTATCGCCCTCTCCGCGTCCTCCTTCGGCGCCTTCTGAACCCTTGCGATGACCCTCCCTGTGGCAGGGTTCCTCACATCGAACGTCGCCCTGTTCGAGGCCTCTGTCCACCTCCCGTCTATAAAGAGCTTGTAAACCTTCACGCCTTTCCTGACAGTGTAAGTCTTGGAGAACACACCCATACTATCATATTATCTTTGTTCCCTATTAAATTATCTCTGTCTTAATATTATCTCTGCTCAGGAAGCATCTTTTTAACCCGGCGCCGCAATAATATTCATTATGAAAATCACGCTTTCTGTGATAAAGGCAGACATCGGAAGCATCGGAGGGCATATAAAACCAAGCCACGCGGTTCTCAGCGCGGTTAAAAATCACGTAAAGGCGCACGGCCGCGACCTCCTTATCGACTTCTATGTGAGCTACACAGGAGACGACATAGCGATACTGATGACGCATACCCACGGGAAGTCCAGCAGGGAGATACACAGGCTTGCGTGGGACGCCTTCCTCGAGGGAACCAAAGTTGCCAAGGAGCAGGGCCTGTACGGCGCGGGACAGGACCTCCTGAAGTCCTCGTTCTCGGGAAACGTTAAGGGAATGGGCCCCGCTGTGGCCGAGATGGAGTTCGAGGAGAGAACGAATGAACCGTTCCTCTTCTTCGCTGCGGACAAGACCGAACCCGGAGCGTACAACCTTCCCCTCTTCCTCGCGTTCGCTGACCCGATGTACAACGGAGGACTACTCCTCTCCCCGAAGCTCAGCAAGGGCTTCACCTTCCATGTGATGGACGTGAACTACACGAAGGGTGACAGGGTGATATCCCTCAGCACTCCTGAGGAGATGTACGACCTCGCCGCGCTTCTCCGCGACAATGAAAGGTTCGTGGTGGAGTCGATATACTCGAGGGCCACGAAAGACCAGGCCGCCGCTGTCTCCACCACACGGCTGCACAACATAGCAGGGAAATACACGGGAAAGGACGACCCTGTGATGCTCGTGAGGACGCAGAAGATGTTCCCTGCAACAGGCGAGGTTCTCGCCCCCTTCAGCATAGGCCACTACGTTGCCGGCTTCTGCCGCGGCTCGCACAACGGTCCCCTGATGCCTGTGAAGCTCAACTCCACGATATCCTTCTTCGACGGCCCTCCTATAGTTTCATGCGCGGCGTTCTGCGTGCAGAAGGGAAGGCTCACAGAGCCCGCGGACGCTTTCGATCACCCCTACTGGGACCACGTGAGGCAGAAGGTCTCTGAGAAAGCCACGGAAATCAGGAGGCAGGGCTTCTCTGGAAACGCGATGCTCGGTTACTCCGAACTCGAGTACGGCGGCATAGTGGAGATTCTCAAGAGGCTGGACAGAAAATTCAAGGTCAGGAAGA
>WAQT01000009.1 GCA_015520105.1 Candidatus Aenigmatarchaeota archaeon | reverse complement strand
GAACTTCCCGAGCGTTCCGTGGGGTATTTTCGCTCCAGCTGCTGCCTCGTGGCCCCCTCCGGACCCGTCCACGCTGTCCGCCGCCCTCTCGGCAAGCCTGTTGAGCTTCAGGGAGTAGTCTCTCGTTCTCATGGTTATGTCCGTGTATCTCTCCCTCTCATAGACCGCAAGCCCAACAGGGGCGTTTTTCACAGTGGCTGCAAAAAGAGCCGACGGCCCGCGAAACCCGAAGCTCGGTATATCCGTGGTGTACGCCACCCTTCCATTAACTTTTGCCTTCCTCTTTATCAGCTCGTAGAGCTTGAACTCCCTGTTCACAGCCTTCTTCGCGCTCCTCACCAGCCCGGGTATGTCAGACGGATTCCTCCCGGAGGCGAGGGCCTCCACTATCCTCCTCTTGTCATCGTATCCCGCAAACTCCTCGTTCTTTATCCCGAGGACAATGGAAGACACCTCGAAGTATAACGCTCTTCTGTCCCAGTTCCTCAGCCTCCTCTGTATGAACTGCGTTCCGTCCATGAAGTCCCCCACAGCCCCGTATATAGCGAGCCATGCCCTCTCCCGGGGAATCTCCCTCATGAAATGCCTGTATATTATCTCCGAGCAGGACGCTCCCTTCTCCCTGACATAGGAACTCACGGACTTCCGTATCTCGGCAATGCTCGTGACAGACGGGATGTCATGATGGTCGAAATAGAGAATCTCAGAACCCTTGGAACGGAGTTCATTCAGTATCTCCCTCGCGTCCCTTTTCGTGAGCGCGATGTCTGTTATCACAATCCTTCCATATCCCTCGAAGCCCCTCAGGTCATCAAGGAACGAGGCGGGCCTTGTGAAGAAGACCTCAGCGTCCGGAAACCTCGAAAGCGCGACAGCTCCGGAGCATATCCCGTCGCAGTCTCCGTGCGTGAGAATGAGCGTGCCTCCCATGTTCATATTTGCCGGGAGAAGTTAAAATTGTTTCAGCATATCTTTTCGAGCTTTCCGTCCAGCACTATTGGGTTCACGCCAAGAATCTCCTCCCTGTACTGCATCTCCGGAACGCTGTTGAGAAGGAAGATTCTCTTCCCAAGGAACAGGGCAAGACCCATCTCCATAAGAGTGTTGGCCCCGACATATCCCTTTATCCCGTTCTTTTCATAATTGAGAACAAGAACAGCGTCGCAGTCCCTTATCTTCCTGAAGTGTTCGAGTATCGCCTCCTTCTTCCTCTCCCACACCCATCTCTCATCCTCAGAACTCTCCTTTCTGATCCTGTAGTATTCCTTAACGGAAATCCTGTTTCCCTCCCCGTCCGGAATCTCGAGAGGAGGCAGTTCCACGCTGTGTCCCATTCTCTCCAGCTTCTTCTTCGCGTTCAGCATCTCATCATAGAAGGCGATGCTTCCGCACAGCGCTATTCTCATACCACTAATTCTCTCCGGATTATTTAAACCTTCCCGAAGAATCTTTCTTATGGAAAGGCTCATCCCGAGGATAAGGGAGATATCCGAGAGGATAGTGGAGACAGAGGAGAGGAGGAGGAAGCTCGGCGAGTTCCTCCGTTCCGTGAGCGGCGAACTTGATATCATAAAGAATGTCCGCCCCTCAGGGCTTGACGGAGTCTCTGTGGCCGCAGTGGACGGCGGGATAGCGAAGAAGTCCCTCCACGGATTCGACGCTGTCCTTGTCAGGGCTGCAGGCGTGCGCTTCGCCTATGTTTCAGACAGGGTGGACAGGGTTGACTACTTCCCGTCAAGGATACCGGTTCCCCATGCTGACATAATAGAGGCGCTCTCTGACCTTGAATGGTCTTACTTCACCTCGCTTATGAGAATGGGCCTCGAGGCAAGGCTCTCTTCAGAATGTATCGACAGGTTCTCCCCGACCATGCTCTTGATGGACGGTTCCATAGTTCCGCATCATATGGACAGGCCGTCGCGAAACTCGCGAATGTATGAAAGATACCTCTCGGTCGTAGATGACTACAGGAACCTCTACGAGAAAGCCCAAGCGACCGGCACAGCCCTTGCGGGCGTGATAGAGGACTCCCGGGGCGTGAGCTTCTGCAAAATGGTGAAGGAGGATATACTCTCGAGGATAAGCCATCCGCGCGCAGGAGAACTCGCGTCAATACTTGACAAGACCCGGGACACAAATCTTCTCTACTGGGCTCTGAAGAAGGGAGAAAGAAGCTCAGTGTTTCCATACTCCGAGTCTGCGGAGGAACACCCTGTTCTGAAGGACTTCGGCGAGTGGGGAAAACGCGTGTGGAGCTTCTACCTCAAAACCGCGGAAAGGGACAGGCCTGTGCGCGTGGACTTCCTGAGCAGGGAGAATCCAGAGAAAGAGGCGGATAGCATATCCTCCATACTCCTCCCTATATCAGGCCAGCACTCCGAGTACGGCCTTCCGGCTCCCCTGATAGAGGCAGACAATGTGGCGAAGCTTTCCGAGGAGGAGGTCGAGAACTTCTACTCCAACATAATAAGCTTCACAGGAAACATCCCGGGAGTGATGAAGCTCAGGAGGGAGACAAGGCCGTTCTGACAGCCTCAACATTTAAAAACAGCCTTTACATATTCAATCTATGATCAAGACCGACCCGGAACTCTGCCTGAGGTGCGGCGGCTGCGTGGGGGTATGCCCCCAGGACGCCCTCTCCCTCAGCGAGAACGGAATCAGCTGCAGCGAGAAATGCACGAGCTGCAGAATATGCGTCAACTTCTGCCCTGTGGGCGCTATAGAGCTTGATGATTGACATGAAAAGCTACGATGTCGTGATTGCGGGAGCAGGACCTGCCGGCTCCGGAGCAGCGATTGCTGCAGCCAAGGAGGGGCTCCGCGTCCTTATGGTCGAGAAGAGGCAGGAGATAGGAAGCCCGAAGAGGTGCGGCGAAGGCCTCTCCCGCTCCTCGCTCGAGAGGATGGGTCTTGAATACGACCCTGTGTGGGCGAGGAGGCCCATAATCGGGACATCGGTCTACGCCCCGAACGGAAAATACGTCCGTTACGACGGAGAGGACCTCGGCTGGGTCGTGGAGAGGAAAATCTTCGACAAGTGGCTGGCGGAGAAGGCCGCGGATGCCGGAGCAAGGGTTCAGGCAAGAACAGAGGTCTCCTCTGTCCTGAAGGAAGACGGAATAGTTTCCGGCGTGAAACTCTCCTCCTTCGGAAACTCTTGGGACGTGAAGTGCAGGATTCTCATCGCATGCGACGGCGTGGAGTCCAAGGTCTCCCGGATGGCAGGGCTCAACACCACGCTGAAGCCCACAGACCTCGTGGCAGGCTTCCAGTACGAGATGGCAGGCATAGAGATTGACCCTGACAGGATAGAGCTCTACTTCGGAAACGAGGTCGCTCCCGGAGGTTATGTCTGGATATTCCCGAAGGGAGAGAGGGTCGCCAATGTGGGTATAGGGGTGAGGAAACCCTTCGCCAGGAAGACCGCGAAGGAGTATCTGGACGACTGGATAAGGACAAAACCCGGACTGAAGAGGGGCTCAGTGCTTGAGGCAAACTCCGGCGGGGTTCCAGTCGGAGGACTGATGGAGAACATGGTTCTTGACAACTTCATGGCTGCGGGAGACGCCGCGCATCATGTCAACCCGATACACGGGGGAGGCATATCAGAGGCCTATGTCGGAGGGAGGATAGCCGGAGAGGTCGCTGCAGAGGCGATAAGGGAGGGGGACACCTCAGCCGCATTCCTCGACAGGTACAACAAGAGGTGGTGGGACGAGAGGGGAAAGAAGCTCGAGAAGATATTCAGGCTCAGGCAGGTCGCGGAGAGGCTCAATGACGATGAACTTAACTGGCTCGCCGAATACCTCTCGGGAGAGGACCTCGTGAACTTCTCCAAGTCCAAGGGCTTCGGAAAGCTCGCAAAACTCCTTATCAAGAAGCCTCGCCTCGTCACGCTGGCGAGAAAGCTTATGTAGCAGGCTCAATAGAATCAGTTCCGGAGACGCAATCTGCGCACTGTATCAAAATCGAAAATATTCTCTCTGATTCCCAATCTTCCGGCCAGCCTTCTTGCTTCTTTCTCACCTCCAACGTAATTGAACAGTTTTTTAATGTTCCGTTCGTACCTTCGTTTTTCTATGGAAGAGAGCGCTTCCAATAATTGTTTAACTTCTTTCTTGGGTGGCGGTTCAAACCCTATTGACATGAATCTTATACATGCAAAAAGAACAGCAGGATGCTTGATGGAATTTATGCGAAGCTTCTTGTTTTTCAGGTCCCTCACTGCAGCGGGAAGCGATATTAACTTCTTATACCAGTCTTCCGAATCAATCTCATTCAGTGGCAATGCAAACCCGTTTATAGTAAAATTTGAATTGTCTCTGAGACTCTTAAGGATGTCCCTCTCTTTAGAAAGATGAATATCCAGAAAGATATAGTCCTTATATTCGTGTACGGGTTTTTGTACTTTCTTCTTCTTTAGAACAATCTGGTTCTTGCGTCTAATTCTGCTGTAGACAAAACCG
>WAQT01000008.1 GCA_015520105.1 Candidatus Aenigmatarchaeota archaeon | reverse complement strand
TCCGGAGCTATAAAGGTCGCAAACCCGGACAGCGTCCTGAGCATGTTCCAGAGGGTTGAGTATCTCTACTTCTCCTTCTTCAAGACGCTGTGCGACAAGATAGGCGGGAGCATATTCACAAACGGAACTCTCAGCGCGTTCAGGACCGGCCTGCTCAAAAGCATAGGAGGCTTCTCGCCTTCAATGCTCTCTGAGGACATAGACGTCGCGCTCAGGCTGATAAGGAAAGGTTACAGGATAAAGTATGTGGATTCCGCGGTAACATACACCAATGTTCCTGAAGGAATTGGGAAGCTCATAAGGCAGAGGATAAGATGGACAAGGGGCGTGATACAGATATTCAAGAAGCACAAAGGCATGCTGTTCAGAAGGGAGCACGGCGGCTCCTCGATGTACTCCCTTCCGCTCCTTTTCTACTATTACTTCCACTCTGTGTTTGCGGGAACGCTTCTCGCCCTGCAGATAGCCGGAGGTTATCTTGAGTACTTCTATTTCAACGGAACGCTGTTCTCCCCTGACGTGGCGCAGTATTTCTTTTACTGGTTCTCTGTGTTCGGGATAATAAATCTTGCGTACCAGACAGCTGCCGGAAATATGGGCCTGAGCGTCCTCTCGGCGCTCAATATCGCTCTCGTGGCCGTAATGTATTTCCTTTACGTATACTCTATGATATATTTCAGGGAGAGGCTGAGAGCGAGGGATGTCATATCCTTTGTGTTCTTCTTCCCCTACTGGATGCTGCTTATGGTGGTCCAGCTTGCGGGAAGCAGGGAGTGGGTGTTCGGGAAGTGGAGGAACTGGTGGAAGAAATAAAAGCCACGCCCCGTATTATAGGCATGAACAGAAGGGAAAGGAGAATATTCCTCCTGATGGGGCTGCTTATGCTGTTCCTGTACACAAGCGGCGTGTTCACGGGATTCTTTCTCTATGACGCTTCTGTAGAGAGCACTAAGGACGAAATCCTTAATCTCCAGAGGCAGCTGGACGGATACAAACAGAGGCTGGAATACGCAAGGCTGGAGCAGCTATACCTCGCATCCTCTGACGAGGAGCTTTCCTGCAGGTTCATGATACTGTCCATACAGAACCTTCAGAATGACCTCTCATACTTCCTGAAAGACCTTCCGCACAAACTGGAGATATACGAGAAGGAAGGGAAGGCCACGCCGGAATACAAGAACCTGAAAAGGGATTACATGTTCCTTTCGGTGAAGATGTGGATGCTGTCCTCTCTTGTGAAGAAGAGGTGCAGGGCCGACATAGTGCCTGTTCTCTATTTCTATTCCAGCGAGTGCAACGAGTGCGTGGAGCAGGGTCTCGTGCTGGACAGGATAAGGAAGAAATATCCAAATGCATGGGTATTCACGCTCGACTTCAATCTGGATGAGAAATGGCTGGATGTGATAAAGGACGCGTACGGAGTGAAGAAGGCTCCTTCCCTCGTGATTGGAAACGTCACGCATGCGGGGCTTATGGATTTTGAGAGCCTTGACAGCGAGATAGGAAGGATATTAAGAGGAAAGGGGAATAATTAAGAGGTTGAAGCATGATTGAGGCAGAAGCTCTCAGGATGATAATTCATGAATACTCCCTCTCCTTCTACGGGACAGTTCTTATACTGATGATGTTCTTTTCCGGGATATTCTACTTCCTTGCGCTCTATGGCTTCTTTATCAAGAAAGAGGGTGTAAGACGCGGCAGGATTGGAGGAAGGCTTCCGTTTGTCACTGTTCAGATACCCACAAGGAATGACGCGGTTGCCCTGAGATGCGCGAAGAAATGCCTGCAGTTCGACTACCCGAAGGACAGGTTCGAGATAATAATAGGGGATGACAGCGATGACAGGGATGTCTCGAGAAGGATTGACGAATTCGCGAAAAGACATCCTCAGGTGAAAGTCACAAGGAGGGGCTCGAACAGGGGGTTCAAAGCAGGAAACCTGAACTACATGCTCAAGCGTTCGAAGGGGGAGATAATAGTGGTATTCGACTCGGATTTCATCCCGTCGAGGGACTTCCTGAAGAAGGTGGTTCCTCCGTTCATGAAGGACAGGAACGTGGGATGCGTACAGACGAAGTGGCAGTACTTCAATCTCGGCCAGAACAGGGTGACGAAGCTTGCCTCTGCCATACTTATGGTGTACCACAACATTCTCGCTGTCCTGAACAGCAGGAACAACGTCTCCCTGCTTTTCGGCTCGGCTCAGGCTGTCAGGAAGGACCTTCTTGTGAAGATGGGAGGGTGGCAGGAGGGAAGCCTTACCGAGGATGTGGAGTTCTCGCTGAGAGTGTTGAAAGAAGGTTACAGGACTGTTTACCTCTCCAATTACGAGACGAAGGGCGAGGTTCCCTTCACTCTGAAAAGCTTCTTCAGGCAGCAGAGGAAGTGGGCGTACGGAAACACCAAAGCGTTCTTGGAGCACTGCAAATGGATACTGTTCGGCAAGAATCTTTCCCCTGTCCAGAGGTCCCTTCTCGTCTTCACTCTTGTGGGATACGTCTCAGGCCCGATTCTCGTGCTGTTCACGCTTTCGGGCATAATATCCTTTGCTACAGGAACGCCCTCTCCCATAAACATTCACAAGTTCCTTAGCGTCACGGGCTGGATGCTTCTTGTCAACTCCGGCTTTCTTGCAGCCGCGCTTGTGGCGTTGGGCAAGGAAAAGAGGATAAGGATGGCCCTTTCTGTGATAGGCTCTTCGCTCACTGTCGGGTTCGTGGTGTCCATAGGGGTTGCGCAGGGATTCGTCAAGGCCTTATTAAGGAAAAGGATGGACTGGTACGTTGTTCCCAAAACAGGAGAGAAAGCGAACGTCTAGCCGCACAGGAAACCAATGCTGCCAAAGGCGTAGGCAACGAGGATTCCCGCGACCACAGAAACGCATATCCCTGCAAACAGGGAGAGATAGAGGAGCCTGTTTCTGAGCCCGAACACCCTCCCTATGAACGCTCCTGTGTATGAACCCACTCCCGTGGAGGGAAGGGCTATCAGGAGAAATATCGCAACGTTTCCGTATCTTGAGAAGAAGCTCTCTATCCTTTTTGCGAGCTTTTTGCTTCTCCTCTCGAGGAGAGTCTCCACCCTTTCCGGCACTCTCCCGGAATCGAGAAGCATGACAAAGGCTGCTGCGGAAATGAAGTTCAGAAGAATAGCGAAGGGTATCAGGGCATGATGCCCAAGGCAGGCGAGGTAAAGGCCTGCCCCTCTCGCCTCGATTCCCGGAACCATTGAGAGAAGAACCCCGAACCAGTTCATAATCTCAGCCTTGACTTAAGCCACTCCTTCGCTAAATAGCAGAGAAGCCTTATGCTCTGCATCAGAGGCATTCCCCTGTAGCCCGAGTAGTCTACGCTCACAGGAACCTCGCAGACAGACATGCCTCTTTTTCTGGCCTTTATCAGCGTCTCGGACTCGAACTCGTACCCGTTCTTCTCGAGACCGAGGGAGAGGATTACATCCCTTCTCACAGCCCTGAATCCGCACAGGGCGTCGTTCAGGGAGAGGCCGGTCAGGGAGTTTATAATCCTCCTTGCCACAGCGTTGGAGAGCCTTCTCTGGAAAGGAACAAGAGAGAAGTTTCTTGAGCCCAGAACCATGTCGTGGTTATCGAGCTTTCTGCGGAGCGGGATGGCGTCTTCCGGTTTGAACTGGGCATCGGCGTCTATGAATATTAAATACTCATGCTTTGCCTTTCCTGCTCCGAAGAGGCAGGCAGCGGCCTTGCCCCTGTTTCTCTTGAACCTGAACGTCCTGCAGCCGAGAGATTTAGCGGCAGCGAATGTTTTGTCAGAGGAGCCGTCGTCCACCACTATTATCTCTCCGGGAGAGAGTTTTCTGAGTGTTTGCACGACGTGCGGAAGGCTGTTCTCCTCGTTGTAGGCGGGAATCACGAAGGAAACGTCTTTCAAAACATTCTGCGACAGCATATCAATTATATGAAAGTGAATTATAAGTTATAATCAGGTTGGTATGAAAAAGGACTCCGTGATTATTGCTGTTCTGTTTGCTGCAGGTTTTCTCCTGTCCGTGCTTCCTGTGCTTGTCAGGTGGTATGTTTACGGCATAGAAGGAATAATAGGCTTTCCCACGTATTTCCACCAGAGGATTGCGGAGGACATTGTTTCCGGAAGGTTCTCTTGGTGGGACAGCCTGAGCTTCGGCGGGAGGCCCTACACATATCCTCCGGCCTTTGCGTTCAGCATTGCGGTTTTTTCTTTTCTGTTCGGCGTGGTCTGGGGAGGAGTTGTTTTCATGGCAATGCTTGGCGGTTTCGCGTCCGTTCTGGTCTGGAAGATAGCAGGAAAGCTTGGGGTTTCTGGCGGATGGTCTTCTGTTGCATTCGTTCTCTCCCCCATGTTCGCATACCTGTTCTCGAGCCTCTCCAGCCGCTCTCCCCCAATTGTTCTTGGAATGCTCTCTCTGCATATGGTTCTTGACAGAAGGGACTGGAGACTCTCCCTTCTTCCGCTCGCTCTGGCGTTTCCCTATCACTGGGAGGCGGCATTGTTCTTCCTTTTCGTCAGCTCTGTCGCGGTATTCTGGACAGTGAATGAAAAAAGAACCGCAGTGGGTTTTGCGCTCGCAGGCGTTCTGGTTGGCGCTGCTGTCTATGCCCCCCTGGTTGCAGCGCACGGCCTCCCGGAATACAACCTGCTGCACGAAGAGTATATGGAGAGAGGATACGGAATGGAATCGTTCGGGATA
>WAQT01000007.1 GCA_015520105.1 Candidatus Aenigmatarchaeota archaeon | reverse complement strand
TTTTCCTTGTTCCAGTCAACGTGCTGGGAGTTTTCGAGGAGTTTCTCGAGAACGGGTTTTGGATTCAGTCTGTCCTGCCATTTGCATTCTGCGAAGAGAATCTCTTTGGTTTGGTCGTTCAGGGCGAGGAGGTCAATTTCTTTATCCCGGTGCCACCACCTGCCGAGTTTGGTGAAGGGGAAGATTTTTCTCAAAACAGATTGGCAGAACGTTTCGAAAATTCTTCCCATATACCTGTTGTAATCCGACATGACGAAATCTGTGTGTTTTACCGGGTCTTCCTCTATCTCCTCTTTAAACGGATATATGTAGGTCAGCCAGAACTTGAAATAGTTATCCTCAATTTCGTATATGTAGTTTCTTTCCTTCGCTGAGGCTGTAACCGGTTTTATCTTTCTTATCAATTTCAGTGTTCTGAGTGTGTTCAGGTATTTTAGAATGTTCGTTATATCAACCTTTGATTGGTTTGATATCTCGCTAAGTTTGGTTGCGCCGTCAAATATCGATTTCATTATGTTGAAATAGGTGTTGTATTCCCTGAGTTCTGAAGAAAGGATTATTTCCGCGTCATTGTAAAGGGGATGTGAGGGGTTGAAGAATGTTGCAAGAACTTCCCGGAAATTCCGTTTTTCCTTAAGGAGATCAAGATAGAAGGGAATTGTGTCTGCACAGCCATAGATTCGAATGAGGTCTTCTATCTGAAACTTTGGAAAAAACTCCCTTAAGCATTCAATCGGCATTCTCTGAAGATATATCTGAAACGTTCTTCTGCCGTAAAGAGGGCTTTTGTACTCAATAACATTTTCCATGACAGAGATGTATGAGCCAAGAAGGATGAGGATTATGTTGGAATCTCTGAGTATCTCATCCCAGATGTACTGGAACTCCGAAAGGATGGCGCTGTCTTTCATAACCCAGTGCGGAAACTCATCTATTACTATGACCGTTCTTTTCCCGGAAGATATTTTTTCTTTTATTTCCGTAAAGATTTGTTCCCAAGTTTTTCCCTCAATAAAAACATTGAACTTTCTTCCCAGCTTTTCTCTGAATCTTTCGATTTCAAGTTCAAGAGGCTGCTGTTTTGCCAGAAAATAGAAATGTTGCTTGTTGTTTATAAATGCCTTTATAAGATGGGTTTTTCCTATCCTTCTCCTGCCATAGATTATTCCCAGTTCTGCTTTTTTTGATTTGTATACACTTTCCAGCCATTCCATCTCCCTTTCTCTATCTATTAGTATCATATTAATTAGTAATGTATTACTATATTTAAACCTTTCCCTTCAAGACTTTTCCATATCCTTCAGGCTGATGCGGGAGGCATGATTTTTAAGCATACCGCCAATTATTGTTATGGCCGTTCTTATAGAAATGCTCAGGCTTGAGAAGTCCCTTTCTTCTGCTGCGATGGTTCTTGCCGGTTCCCTTGCAGCTGTCCCGGAATCCGGGTTCGGGATTTATCTCGGTTTTAACGTGTACGCAGCCATGCTCTCCTTTTTCCTTATTGTCGGTGCCGGGAACGTGCTTAACGACTGCTTTGATTCCGAGGCGAACAGGATAAGCAAGCCGTCCAGACCGATTCCTTCCGGAAGAATCTCGCTCGTAAAGGCGTTCATTTATTCCGCTCTTCTTTTCATCTCCGGGGTGGCGCTCTCCGGTTTCATCAACTATGTGTGCTTTGCAATAGCCGTCATTGCCTCGCTCAGCCTCGTGCTCCACTCAAGGTTCCTGCAGGACAGAATGGCGTCAGGAGGGGTGGCGCTGGGATATGTAACAGCATCATCTTTTCTCTTCGGGGGAGCGGCCGCAGGAAGCCTCTCTCTTCCCTTATGGATGTTCGTTTCCACGTTCTTCTCCTCCTCGGCATCAAAAACCATAAAGGGAATGATGGACATCGAGAGCGACAGGAGATTCGCGCTCAAGAGGATAATCCACGGAATAGCGAGAAGAATAAGGAAAACAAAAGGGAGGCCCGCAGAGGATGGAGGGTTAAGAGTGATAAGAACGTTCACTTTCGTCTTCTTGTCGCTTTCTGTCGCTGTTCTTCCGGTTCCTGTTGTTCTCGGAACAGCTGGAATATCATATTCGGTTGTTGTTGCTCCTGCAGCAATCCTTCTCGCAGCAGCCGCGATTTTCAGCGCGTCCAGAGGAAGGAGAAGGCTTGCGAGGGCAAGGAGAATGGTGAAGAGGGCGAGGGTTCTCGTGATTGTTGCGTTCGTGGTTCAGGCCCTTCTGGGCTTCTGAGACTTTCTTTTCCCTGCCTTTTTCCTTGCCGCTCTCTTTGCTGGTCCGGATTTAGACGGTTTTGAGGGGACTTCCGGGACCTTATAGAAAGACTGAACCTTTGTGGCAGGCTTCTCGTTTGCAGGCTCCTCCTCAAACACGGGCTTCTCGTGCCTGAAGTATTCCCAGAGTTTGGCATGCCTGAATATCTTCCTCTTCCTGAGTTCGAGAAGGGAAGGTATGAGGCAGGAGAGTATGTAGGGAAGCACGAGAAAATATATGACAAAGGTTCTTGGGTAGAGAGAGATGTTCGTTATCACAGGTTTCTCCTCGAACGGAAGGAATGCAAAATCGTAGAGGGAAACGAGAACCAGAACGACCACAAAGAGGAATATTCTCGCTCTTGTGGGTCTGAAGAACCCCTTTACAAAGGAAACGAGCCACATATTCACATATTGTTTCAGGGATTATATAAATTCTTCATTCAATATTCTGTTCATGAAGATGTGGATAGAGAAGCACAAACCCGAAAGGGTTTCGGAGATTGCCGGGCAGGCAAAGGCAGTGGACGAGGCCCTGAAATGGCTCTCCTCATGGAAACCCGGCTCAAAGGCCCTCTTCCTGTACGGCCCGCCCGGAACAGGCAAGACCCTGCTCGCGGAGACACTCGCGAAGGAGAGGGGCTGGATGCTCGTTCGAGTGAACGCGTCTGACAGGAGGAGCGCCGAGGAGATAGAGAGGGTTCTCGGGGAGGCCTCGAAGAGCGAGTCCCTTTTCCACGCAGGAAAGCTCATACTTATAGACGAAGTGGACGGGATAACCGGAGGAGAGAGGGGAGCAGTGCAGGCGATAATAAGGGTGATAAAGGAATCGAGATTTCCTGTGATTCTGATAGCGAACGACCCTTGGAAGCCGAAGCTCCTGCAGTTGAGGAGCTACACGAACATGGTGAGATTCCACAAGGTTCCGGCCCCCTCTATAGAGAAAAGGCTCAGGGAGATATGCGGGAAGGAGGGAATCTCCTGCGAGGGCAACGTCCTGAAGACTCTCGCGAGGTTCTCGCAGGGAGACATGAGGTCAGCGATATCCGACCTTCAGCTCGTTGCTGAGGGAAGGGAGAGCATCTCAGAGAAGGACCTCGAGTCCGTAGGGTTCAGGGACAGGGAGAGCGCGATATTCAACGTCCTGCCCACCATACTGAGGTCGGGGAACATAAACGCGGCGAGGAAGGCGATCAGGGAGATTGACAAGGACCCTGACGAGGTCTTCCTGTGGATAGAGAACAACCTCCCGCTTGTGGTCAGGGACAGGGAGAAGCTTGCAAAGGCGTTTGACCTGCTCTCAAGGGCCGATATCATCAGGAGCCGCGTCTCGACACAGCAGAACTGGAGGTTCAGGTTGATAATGACAGACCTCATGGCCTGCGTCTCCCTGTTCAGGGACGAGAGAAGCCCGGGATTCGTTCCGTTCCAGCCGCCGCAGAGGATAGCCATTCTCGGAAGAAGCAAGGCCGCGAGGGCCGAGAGGGAGGCCATGGTCGCAGAGCTGGCGGAACGAACGCACTGCTCAAAGAGGATTGCGAAGAGGGAGTATCTTCCCTACCTCAGGATTATAGCGAAAGGGAAGCAGTGATTCCGTTTGCAAGGGCCCGTAGTTTAGCGGACAGAATGCCGGCTTGCGGAGCTGGTGGCAGGGGTTCGACTCCCCTCGGGCTCATCGCCTGATGATAACATTTATATACCATAAGGTATAAATTTATACCATATGATACAAAATTGTAGCTATATGAGGGTGCTGGAAGTATTTTTCAAAGAGCCGACAACCATACACTTTATAAAAGAAATAAGCAGAGAAATAGGTCTTGCCCACACGTCAGTCAGAAAATATGTCAAAAAAATGCTTGAAGAGAATATTATAAGAAGGGAGAAATCCAGACCATTTGACGGATTTGTGGCAAACAGGGAAAATGAGAATTTCATATTTTATAAGAGGGTGTATAACCTTTATACACTGAAAGAAGTGAACGATTTTCTGGTTAAAACAATGTGGCCAAAGCTTATTGTGGTTTTTGGTTCTTATTCTAGGGGAGAAGATGTTGAAAGCAGTGATATAGATATTATAATAATAAGCAATGTCAGAAAAGAAATCAATTTAACGCAGTTTGAAGAGAAACTTAAAAGAAAAATTAACCTGCTGGTGGTTGATAAACTGGAAAATCTTGATAAGAAGATAATAAAGAAAGTGTATAATGGTATGGTTTTGTATGGGAGTTTTTGATGGACAGGGATATTTTCAGAATAAGCAAAGACAAAGAAAGAGCTGAAGACTTGTTTGTTATGGCAAAGGAAAGGCTCGATATGTTAAAAATCATTCCAAAGGACAAGTGTTACAAAATAATTGAGGAGTATTACGAAATAGTAAAGGAATTGTTGACAGCGGTAATGTATCTGGACGGTTATAAAACGCTCAGTCATGTCAAGCTTATCGAATATTTCTCCTCTCACTATGAAGACCTTGATGAGAACCAGATAAGGATGATAGACACGTTGAGGAAATTCAGAATCGGCATTGTTTATTACGGAAGAAGGATAAGCAGGGAGTTTCTGATAAACAATGAAGAAGAGATAAGAAGGATTGTTTCTGTTTTGATGAATGTTGTAGAGAGGAAAATGGAATAATTTAGGACGTGTTAATCTTGCTTCTTTCCCTCCTGCAGGGTTTTCAGATAATAATATGCGGAGTCTCCGGCCACTGCGCCGTCTCCTGCCGCTGTCACTATCTTCTTCGAGGGGTTGTCGCAGCAGTCGCCTGCAGCGAACACTCCGGGAACGTTTGTTTTCTGGTTCCTGTCCACCTTTATGAAGCCCCTCTCGTCGATGTTCACTCCGATGTTTCTTGCAATCTCGGATGTCGGGACAGTTCCAATGGCCACGAACACGCCCTCAACAGTAACCTCTTCTTCCTTCCCGGTCTTGACGTTCTTAACCAGAACGGACTTCACCCGCTTGTCGCCCTTTATTTCCGTGACCACGGAGTTCCAGAGCGCCTTTATTCCGGACTCCCGGAATCTGTCCTGCCAGTACTCTGCGGCCCTGAGTTCGTCCCTCCTGTGAACGAGAATCGGTTCCGCTCCTGTGTCCTTGAGGAGTATCGCGTATGTGACTGCGCTGTCCCCTCCTCCTATCACTATCACCCTCTTTCCTCTGAAAAGAGGAGCATCGCACGTGGCGCAGTAGGAGACGCCCTTGCCTGAGAATTCTTCCTCTCCCTTTATCATCGCCTTTCTGTGCCTAGAACCTGTTGCTATAATAACAGTCTTTCCCGCGTACTCTGATTTGTCTGTCCTGACAAGAAACCTTCCGTTAGTTTTTTCTATTGAGAGCGCCCTCTCTTCCCTGACCTCAACATCAAGTTTCTTCACGTGCTCCCTGAACTTTGATATGAGTTCTGCCCCGCTTATGTTGAACTCTCCGGGCCAGTCGTCTATCACTGTCGCCTCCTCAACCTGGCTGAGTTCCATCGGGTCTCCTATAATAACAACTTTCATTCCCCTTCTCTTTGTGAATATGCCTGCGGTGCATCCCGCCGGGCCGTATCCTATTATTACGGAATCGTAGATTTCCTTGTCGCTCATGCTTTCTCCTTGGTTTTTCTATTTAAATTGGCCTTATCTTGTTATGCTTACCACAGGCGTTCCGTTATGCTCTCCGAGATTCTCTATTCTGAGCTTCATCCTTCCCTTTCCCAGAACAGGGTCGCCGGTGAGGTTTATTCCGGAATACCTGAGCATTATGGTCACGGTGTAGTAGAATCCGGACATGGGGAATCCGAAGGAGGGAGAGAACTCCGTGAGGAACTTTCCCTTCTCTATCATACGCATCCTCCTGTCTATGTTGTTCCAGTCCCCCACTGTCGCCGGGATGAATATTCTTGCGTCTCCTGAATCCTGCTGTATTCCGAGCGTGTGGGAGGAGGAATCGCTTCCGTAGAAGAGATTCAGAGCGTCTTTTGCAACGATTCCTGTAAGGAGGTTGCTGAGGTAGGAGGCAAGATAGAAGTGCGGGGGGTTTGGATAATTCGTCGTGCTTCCGAGGGAGGATGAGGACATCTCCCCTCTTCCGGGTATGTAGACCGTGTTGTCCGTATTGTTGATTATCAGGGAGAACTCGACAGTGTGCTGGCCGAGAGCGGTGTGCGGAAGCATTGAGAATGCCATGACAAAGGCTATGATATAAGCGCGTTCCATAATTATATGGTCGCGCGCGGTTTAATAAATCATGTTCATCTGTTCCAGACCAGAACCCTCAGCGTTGCGGTCTCCGTAGTTCCGGAAACCGGAAGCGTTCTCTCGTACGAATGAATGTCTGCGTAATAGGGCGGCACCGGGCCGAAGGCATAGCTTTCTGTTCCGATATCAGCCTCTATTCTTATATCAGTGTTTATGCCGTTCTCCTCCCGGAACAGATTGTAGTCCTTCAGCAGGAGAGAGTTCAGGGACTCTATGGAGAGGGATGTTCTTGCTTCTGTCACTCCCGAAAGCGTCAGGTTTGCCTGCCGGGGTATTGAGGCGCTGCAGTTCATGGGCTCCCTTTCCGTGCTGAAGGTTATCGTGAAATCATTGTCTCCCGGAGAGAGGTCCGAGAGCCAGAGCAGGGTGTCTCCTGATATCTCGCAGGGAAGCTGCTCTGTTCCGGAATAAACGCGCGTGGTGTTCGGATTCCCGTCCAGCCAGTCCATCACAGCGTAGAGGGCTGCCCCGGACGAGGATGAATTGGAATAGAATCTCGCGGGAATGGAGTATTCCCTCACTGTCACCGCTTCAATTGCTTTGCGGAACACCGCTTCAGCAGGAACGTGGGTTTCCTTGGGAAGCACTGCCCCGAGATAGGAGAACGACCACACAGCGAACACAATGAAGAAGAACACAGCAAGGGCCCAGTCTATGTCCATGATTATAGTTTGTTCTGTCAGTATTAATCAGTTGCTGTCCGCCTATTCAATCTCCAGGAACCCGAGGGACTCGGCCATCCTCTGCTGTATAATTCTTTCAGAATTTATCTTTCCAAGGCTTCCGCTCCTGTATGCTTCATTCATTCTCTCCACGCTTCTGTAGAGGGCGCGAAGCACTTCTGCCTTTTCCTCCGGAGGCCGCTCCCACAGGGGAACTCCCGGGCATTTATTTACGGAGTTGTTATAATTCATAATTATTTGTTGACGTAAAGAATTAAAGCTTTTAGGCTCCGGCGGAGCGTGTCTAATAATTCACTCCCCATACCGGTTCTCAACAGGAAAGAATCAATAAAATGACTGAAGCATCTTCAAACCGAATTCCTGTTCCGTATCGGTTTTGTGTTTCAGGAAAGGTTTGTGTCCACTCCGATTAATTAGACACAGCCGGCTCCGGCAAGCCAAATCCGTAAATACAGGTTTCGTGAGCTCATGATATCGTTTTTATGAGAGTCAAGAATCTGGAGAATCGCTCTGTTCTTTTGCGGAACATGGTTGGCAGAGCCGGTTTTATCACAATCATGGGTTCAAGCTGTTAAGATATAAACCACCCAAACCAATTTAATAGAGAATCCGAATAAATTAGCAAAGTTCTGGTGATAGGGCAATGGAGAGGGAATCCGGATACGTGGCGTTTCTGAGGAGGCTCCCGACCGTAGCGGAGCCTGTGAAGAGGATGACGTTCAGGGACAAGCTTAAGTGGACCGCTTTGGTTCTTGTCCTTTATTTCATGCTCGCGCAGATACAGGTGTTCGGCCTTGGCGAGGGAGGATTCCAGCAGCTCAGGAGCCTTGAGATACTGCTCGGTTCGTCATTCGGTTCGATAATGAGCCTCGGAATAGGACCGATAGTGACTGCATCCATAATCCTTCAGCTTCTTGTCGGCTCAAAGCTGATACCGTGGGATATAAAGACAGAGGAGGGGAAGCTCAAGTTCCAGGGAACGCAGAAGCTTCTTGCGATTCTCCTCTCTTTTGTGGAGGCGATGATATTCGTGAACATGGGAGCAGTTCCCGCAGCTCCCGGTTTCGGGCCTTTCGTGATAGCCCAGCTCGCTGCGGGCGGGATTCTCGTTATATTCATGGACGAGGTTGTTCAGAAGTACGGGTTCGGTTCCGGAATCTCGCTCTTCATCCTTGCGGGAGTCTCGAAGTCCATGATAGTGAGGGCTTTCAATCCTCTGACTACTGCGGGAACGCTGCCGGGGATCGAGCCGCCTGCTGGTCTCATTCCCTACGCAATAACACAGATAGCAACCGGAGAGATAGCGAACGCTGTTATAGCGATTCTTCCCATAATAGCGACAGCCATAGTGTTCTTCCTTGTGGTGTACGCCAACGGCATAAAGGTGGAGATTCCTCTCGCGTTCGGCTCTATAAGGGGATTCGGAAGGAGATGGCCGCTCAAGTTCTTCTACACCTCCAACATACCCGTGATACTCATAGCAGCGCTCCTTGCGAACATACAGCTCATGGGAAGCATGCTCGGAAAACAGGGATGGACATGGCTGGCGCAGCTTGACTCCAACAACCAGATAGTCGGGGGACTGCTGTTCTTCCTGACCATACCCTCTTCGCAGGCAGTGGCTGGGATGATGACCACTGTCGGTCTTTTCGCCCTGATCGGAGCGGTTCTCGCTTATTACACGAACAGGAAGGGATGGATTCTTTCCCTTGGGATGGGCGTTGCCGGCGCGTTTGTGTGGATTGCTGTCACGCTTTCGATGGGTTTCACCTCACTGACGTTCATAGAGCCGGTGGATGCGGCAAGGATGGTCTTCTACTCACTGTTCCTGATAGGCGGTTCCGTCCTTTTCTCCGTGTTCTGGGTAACCACAGCAGGAATGGACGCGAGGTCAGTGGCTGAGCAGATACACTCCACAGGGATGCAGATACCGGGATACAGGAGGGATATAAGGATAGTGGAAAGGGTTCTGGACAGGTACATACCGCCGCTCACTGTACTTGGAGGCGCTGCTGTCGGCTTCCTTGCGGCGTTCGCCAACTTCACGAGGACGCTTGGAACCGGGACCGGCCTTCTCCTTGCCACCATGATTGTCCTTCAGCTTTACGAGGAGCTGGCGACCCAACATCTTGAGGACATGCATCCCGCCCTCAGGAAGCTGATGGGAAGGTAAACGCTCAGATTTATATCATGCCGCGCCAATGTTAATCATGGCTCCAAGGATTGTGTTCGTTTCGGGCATTCCGGAATCGGGAAGAAAGGAGATTGTCGAGTTCGTTCTCAGGAACGCGGGAAAAACTCTTCCTGAGTTCGAGTACGTCTGCCTTGAGGACGTTATGATTAAGACGCTCGGAATCAAAGGCTCGGAAGAAATCGACTTGTCAAAGGCGTTTTTATCCGTTAGTCCGGGCATTGCGAAGAGGTTTGAGAAGGATGTTGAGAAGGTTATGCTGGCAAAGATAAGGTCCGGGAATCCCATAATAATGAGCGGCTGCCTGACCCTGAACACAAAGGAGGGCCAGTTTCCGCTCCTCTCAGAGAGATTCTTCAGGAAGCATAAACCCTATGCGATAATCATCATGGAGCTGGAAGAGGGTCCGGGAGAGGACAGGCTGAGGACGGTTCAGGACATAAACAGGAACCATGCGTCAGTTATATCCTCCCTCTTCGGATGCGAGATAAAGACCATAAGGGTGGAGAGGGGAAACTACAGGAAGGCCATCCGGGAACTGTCCGAGGAGTTAAAGAGGATTCTAGGAAAGCAGCTTGGTCAGAACCCGGACTCCAGCAATTAAACCGGTAAACAAGAAACATGATTATCAATCCGGAAGTTTTGCGAAACAGAGCTGGCAGAACCGGAATTCGGAAGAAATATATATAAAGAATGCAACAATTCACTGGATAGGGATTCTTATGGTTATCGGTCTGCCAGCGTATCAGGAGGTTTTTCTTTGGTCACTTCTTCTCTCAGTGGTGATGGTTCTTCTTCAGAAATACCTCACGAACCAGAGCGTGATAAAAAACATAAAGAGGGAGATGAAGAGCCTTCAGGACAGGATGAAAAAGGCGCAGAAATCGGGAAACACAAAGGAGATGAACAAGCTCTCGGGCGAGATGATGAGGCTCTCCGGAAAGCAGATGCAGCAGAACATGAGGCCCATGATGGCATCCTTCGTCATATTTATTCTCGCGATTGGTTGGATATCCTCCACGTACAGCGAGCTGAGCGTTTCCCTGCCCTTTGGGATTCCCTTCATAGGGGAGAGTCTTAACTGGTTCTGGTGGTACTTTCTCACTGTACTGCCTGTTAACTTCGCTCTGAGGAAGGTTCTTGATGTTCAGTAGAGGGTTGTTTGGGGTTTAATGGTGTCTCCAAAACAAGGTTTCCGTGATATATTCCGCGATGTTTATTCCGGAGAAGCATAAATGTTTATAAACTTCTTGGAAGAATAATATACCGGATGTTGTGTCCTCTCTCTTGGACAGGCACAATATGTTGTGTTTTTGTCCTCGAGAAGGAGTTAATGGCGTCTGCGTGGAGGCAGAATGAAATGCGCGTATTGCGGTCATCCCGAGACAAAGGTGATAGACAAGAGGGAGACCGGAGAGATGGACGTCACCCGCAGGAGGAGGGAGTGCCTCAAGTGCGGGAAGAGGTTCACAACGTACGAGCGCGTGGAAACCGTCGCTCTCACCATAGTCAAGAAGGATGGCAGAAGGGAGAGCTTCGACAGGAACAAGATAATATCGGGAATGCTCAAGGCATGCGAGAAGAGGCCGGTGAGCAGGGAAAGGATAGAGCGCATAGCTGATGACATAGAGGCGAACCTGCGACTCCAGAAAAGGAATGAAGTGAGCAGCATAGAGCTGGGAAACATCGTGATGGAGAAGCTCAAGGACCTCGACAAGGTCGCTTACATAAGATTCGCGTCCGTGTACAAGGAATTCGGCGACCTGGAGGACTTCCAGAGAGAGCTCAGGAAGCTTGTGAACAGGAAGGAGGAAAAGAATGACAAGAATAAGAAAGGTGAGGAAAAGGGACGGGACAGTAGTTGATTTTGACAGAAACAAGATAACAGAGGCTATTTGGAAGGCAGCGCAGGCGGTTGGAGGGAAGGACAGGAGCATAGCGGAGAAGCTTTCCAAGAAGGTTGTTCATGTTCTTGAATACACGCTCGAGAAGGACGAGATTCCCACTGTGGAGGGCATACAGGATGTGGTGGAGAGGGTTCTAATCAAGAGCGGATACTCGGACACGGCGAAGGCGTACATACTCTACAGGCAGCAGAGGTCCAAGATAAGGGAGACCAAGTCCACGTTCGTAGATGTCATAAACACCATAGACGAGTATCTCGGAGAGACTGACTGGAGGGTGAAGGAGAACAGCAACGAGTCTTTCTCATTCTCCGGATTGCTTCTCCACACCGCAGGAAAGGTGATGTCCACCTACAACCTCACAAAGATGTACACCCCGGCGATAGCAGAGGCCCACAGGAAGGGCTACGTTCACATTCACGACCTCTCGCACGGCGTTATAGGCTACTGTGCCGGGTGGTCTTTGAAGAATCTTCTTATAAGAGGTTTCGGCGGGGTCCCGAACAAGGTGGACTGCAAACCGGCAAAGCACATGTCCACAATCGTACACCAGATGGTGAATTACATAGGATGCCTGCAGATGGAGTTCGCTGGAGCGCAGGCATTCTCGAGCGTGGACACTCTCCTCGCTCCATTCGTCAGGTACGACAAGCTCGACTACAGAAAGGTTAAGCAGAACATGCAGCAGCTTGTGTTCTCGCTCAACATACCGTCAAGGTGGGGCTCGCAATACCCCTTCTCGAATCTCACGTTCGACTGGGACGTTCCGAGCGATATGAAGGACGAGCATGCTATTGTCGGAGGGATGGAGCAGAGCTACACATACGGAGACCTTGAGGAGGAGATGTCCATGATAAACAGGGCCTTCATGGAGGTGATGCTCGAGGGCGATGCGAACGGAAGGGTGTTCACGTTCCCGATACCGACATACAATGTCACGAAGGATTTTGAGTGGGACAGCGAGAACGCCCAGAGGCTTTTCGCGATGACAGCAAAATACGGAACGCCGTATTTCCAGAACTATCTGGGGTCTGACCTTGACCCGAGGTCGATAAGGGCGATGTGCTGCAGGCTCAACCTAGACCAGAGAGAGCTTATGAAGAGGCCGGGAAGCATGTGGGGCCCCGGAGATAACACAGGCTCTATCGGAGTGGTCACGCTCAATATGAACAGATTCGGCTACGAGGCGAAGAATGAGGACGAATTCTTTGAGAAGGTCGAGCATTACATGAGGCTTGCGAGAGATTCCCTCGAGATAAAAAGGAAGGTTGTGGAGAGGAACCTGCAGGGAGGCCTTATGCCGTTTACGAAGGTGTATCTCGGGACGTTTGACAATCACTTCTCCACAATAGGGCTTGTGGGCATGAACGAGGCGTGCGTGAACCTTCTGGGAAGCGACATAGCCTCTCCTGAGGGGAAGAGGCTCGCCATAGACACGCTCAAGTTCATGAGGGAGACCATAAAGGGATTCCAGGAGGAGACAGGGAACCTCTACAACGTGGAGGCCACGCCCGCCGAAGGGGCTTCCTACAGGCTCGCGAGGGAGGACAAGAAAATGTATCCGGATATATACACCGCGGGCGAGAAGGCTCCCTATCTCACGAACTCGACTCAGCTTCCGGTGGACTACACCGATGACCTGATATTCGCTCTCGAGCACCAGAACGACATTCAGCCTCTCTATACAGGAGGCACGATATTCCATACATTCCTCGGCGAGAGGATGCCTGACTGGGAGTCAGCGGCTGTGCTTGTGAGGAAGATAGCAAGCAACACGAAGCTTCCGTATTTCAGCATCACGCCTACATTCAGCGTGTGCCCTGTGCACGGCTACATCAGCGGAGAGCATCATACGTGCAACTTTCCTGTGAACGGCGGCGAATAGAGGGAAAGGAATAAAGAAGGCTTTCACAATGCGAAGGTCAGTTGGACGTGACCGGACAGATTGCACGTCACGTCTCCGTCTCTGTGGCACAGGAAAGCTGGGCTGCTAACGCAGGATGAACAGGCAGTCGCAATATGTTGAACCGGACGATAGTCGCAAGGTCGTAGGTTCAAGTCATAAGGCGAAAGTAAGTGGACAAGACTGCATTGGTTGCGCGTCTTGTCTCCGTAACTGTCGGATAGGTTTCGAGTCATAAGGCGAAAGTAAGGAGGTGAATAACAATGGGAGAATGCGGAAAAGAGACTGAAGTGTTCTCGCGGATAGTGGGATACTTCAGGCCAGTGAGAAGATGGAACGACGGAAAGGCTGAAGAATTCAGGCAAAGAAAAACATACGACTACCAGAAGGCTATAGGAAGCAGCACGGAAATAAAGGTTGCAGCAAAGGCGTGCTGATTCCTTCCTTTGTTTTTTCAATCTTTTGGTTAATGTTTTTCATAAGTTGAAGTCTGAAATAACAAGAAGCGCAAACTGATTGAATTGGCAGCAACATGTTGAACTGAAAAGTTGACAAGAATTACAGAGTGGATGTCTTGTCGCTGTCGCAGAGGTTTCAAGTCGCAAGGCGTTGGTGAGCTGGACTGC
This sequence comes from Candidatus Aenigmatarchaeota archaeon, assembly GCA_015520105.1. GTDB lineage: Archaea > Aenigmatarchaeota > Aenigmatarchaeia > QMZP01 > QMZP01 > WAQT01. The sequence continues at coordinate 4,151 of WAQT01000007.1, read as the reverse complement.
ACCGCACAGATTGGCCGTGCAGTCTCCGTAACTGTCATATAGATTGGAAGTGATAAGGCGAAGGTGAGTTGGACGCGACTTAACAGTATACTTGTCGTGTCTCCGTCGCTGTCGCATAGGATGGGAGTGACAAGGCGAAAGATGATAGTAGGAAAGTCGTAGTTGAAGTCATAGGGCGAAAGTGAGTTGGACTGCACCACATGGGTTTCACGTGCAGTCTCCGTCGCTGTCGCAGAGGTTTCAAGTCGCAAGGCGAAGGTTATGGAGATAAAAGGCATCGTAAAGGCATCGGTGATAGACTATCCGGGAAAGATGGCCGCAGTGGTGTTTCTCCCCAACTGCAACTTCAGGTGCGGCTACTGCCAGAACCCTGAACTCATAGAGGAGCCTCAGGAGCTTGAAAGCCTTTCCGAGGATGAGGTTCTCGGCTACCTTGAGTCTCGAAGGAAATGGATAGATGGAGTGTGCATAACAGGAGGAGAACCTACGCTTCATAGGGAGCTTCCCGCATTCATAAGGAAGATAAAGTCCCTTGGCATCGCCGTGAAGCTCGACACAAACGGAACGAATCCCGGAATGCTCGAGGAGCTTGTCAAGGAAGGGCTTCTCGATTACATAGCGATGGACATAAAGGCGCCTCCGGAGAGGTACGGAGAGGTTGCAGGAAAGGACGTCGATATTGAGGATATAAAGAGGTCTGTGAGGATTATCATGTCCGGCGGAGCGGATTACGAATTCCGGACAACCGCCCCGAAGGGAGTGATAGGCAAGGAGGATGTGAGGAGGATAGGGGAGTGGCTGAGGGGCGCAAAGGCATATTATCTTCAGAAGTTCAGGTCAGGAAAGACGCTCGACAGGATGATGGGAAAGGAGATGGAATACTCTGACAGGGAGATGGAAGAGCTTGCGGAGGAGGCAAGGCCCTTCTTCCAGAAAGTTGCTGCAAGGCTTTAAACATACGATTCACGGGATTGCTTTAAAAGAAGGAACACAAATAATACTCATCCGTGTGATAGAATGGGCGGGAAAGAGAAGGAAGCGATAACGAAGGATATGACTCTCGGAGATGTAGTCTCCAGATATCCGGAAGCGGCGATGGTGATGGTGAAGTACGGCCTGCACTGCATTGGATGCCACGTGGCAGCATGGGAGAGCATAGAGGATGGAGCGAGGTCGCACGGAATCTCCGGAAAGGACCTGAAGAGAATGCTCGAGGAGATGAACGAGGCTGTAGCAAAATCCGGGGGAAAGAAATAAAAGCCCGCTCTGTCAATATTGCTTATTGTCAGGTGAAGATATGGTTAAGATTGACCACAGGTTTCCGGTAGTGGACAAGGAGAAATGCACAGGATGCGGAACGTGCGTTTCGGTGTGCCCGCAGAACGTGTTTGAGATGAAGGACGGCAAATCCGTTGTTGTAAGACCCGAGGACTGCGTGGAGTGCATGGCGTGCGTTGAGAACTGCCCGACAGAGGCTATAAAGCTCGTTGAACCGGAGTAGCAGATTCTGGCGGTTCCGGATACTATTGTATTATTCGTTACTATCTTGTTGTCAAACATGCATATATTTTTAAATCTTTATGCAGTTGAAGTGTTATGAAAGGGCGATATTGCAGGATTGTGAAGGATATAGGAGAGATAGGAAATTATGAGATAGAAGTTTTTAGAAAGCATGGAGCTTGCGAAAGCCTTGCAGAAGCGATGTCAGGCCTTCTGAAACCTGTGACATGGCCTCTGAACATATCCCCTGACGGAATATCATGGGAGAGGAACGGATATTTTGGTAAGTTGAATGAGGTTTATGAGAATCTCCTTAAGGGAAGAACAAGAAAAGCGGGAAAGGGGATTAGAAAGGCAATAAGAATGAAGAGGGAGAGAATGATACCTGTGGATGAGGAGGAAGTGCTTTTGAACAACATTGAGAAGGCAGGAGAGGTGGTGAAGAAATCTGTAGGCGAGATTGATGATATGAGAAAGAGATATTTCATAGGCACAACCGATTATTTTCTGAGTAAGAACGGCAAGGGCAGCAGGAAGCGCGGGTGCGGTTAATGTTATTATATTAAACGAAATAAAGATTATAATAATGAGCAAAAATACAAGGGTTATCAGCGTTTTCATTCTCGTTGCTCTGACTGCCTTTATTGGTCAGGCAGGGACAGCAGGGGCGTTCTGCATCAATAGCGACCCGGGACTTGTTCTTCTTCTCCATATGGACAACCTTCCGGAGTTCGGGGAGAGTGTCACCAACATCTATGATTTCTCTGGATACGGCAACAACGGAACAGCAGGAAACGGAACCTCCTACTCCATACCAACATGGAACGCATCAGGAAAGTTCGGTGGAGCGTACGACTTCGATGGAGAGGCGAATTTCATAGAGATTCCTCACAGCGACGAGTTTTTGACAAGCAACGGCACTGTAATAGCATGGTTCAATCCAAGAACTGTGTCCGGCAGTCATTACATAATAAGCAAGGATTCTACAGGATTCGATACAGGAGGACACTTCTCCATAACCGTGAGGGATGGTTATGTGGCTACGCGGATACAGAACACCACGGATTCCGTGTGGCTGACCGGATATTCATATCCGATAGAGGCGAATACATGGCACATGGCTGCTGTGGTCTTTGGTCAGGGAGGATTCAAGCTCTATATAGACGGCCAGCTTGCGAACCAGACAGGCCATACCGGAGGGATGGAGGGAAACCATGAACCTATTGCGATAGGTGCCAGCACAGGGCTTAGCGGAGACCTGACGGTCTATCCCATGTATTTGTTCTTTGACGGTCTGATAGACGAGGTCTCTGTATGGAACCGCTCCCTCACGGATAGCGAGATTCTTGATGCATACAACGGAATATGCAATGATTCATTCCCTTCTGGCTGGGAGAGAAAGGCTCAGATAACCGTGCATTCCTCCAAGGTGAACGGAAGCCTTGCGGGTTTCCCTGTACTCCTCACAGAAGCGAACCTTCCGGGAGAGATATTTTCCGTAGCAAAGCCGGACGGCAGCGATATCCGCTTCTCTCTGGACTCGGAGGGGCTCTCCCGCCTTCCGAGGGAAATCACCTTCTTTGATCCAGCAGGACAGAAGGCGGAGATTTACGTGAGGGTTCCAAGCCTTTCTCCAGCACAGGATACCATCCTCTATATCTGGTATGGAAACCAGAACGCGACAGAGCCTTATCCTGCCAGCAGATACGGAAGGTTTCAGGTGTGGGATGCCACTTATAGAGCGGTCTACCACTTCAGCGAGGACCCTTCGCAGGGAACTCTCAGGGATTCTACATCAAACAGGAATGATGCAACAGTGTATGGTTCAATGGCATCGGGCAGCAGAGTCGTGGGAAAGGCAGGCTATGCGTGGGATTTCGACGGAGTGGATGATTATGTGAGGCATGGAGGAGGGATGCTCAACGGTCTGGAATCGCTGTCTTACACTCTTCTCTACAAGAGCGACACTACAGGAACGGACAAAGGGCTTCTCATAGCGACTGAGCCCTCTTATATGGATACAGGAGTGAGCTTCAGGTATGATGCCGGGGGTATCAGGGGAGGGGGAACAAACGTTATCAAGCTTGCTGTAGGCGATGCGCAGTCTGATATAGCAAAGACCGTGGTTGAGACATCGTCGGATGTCCAGACAACAGCATGGCAGACCGCTTCTGTTTCGTGGAAGAGTGACGGAGAGCAGCACATCCTCCTGGATGACGACTTCAGCGAAAACACGACAGGCCTCTATACAGTTACCGATACATGGACAAAGAGCGGAACAGGCAGCGTGCTATATAATGCGAGCGAGCAGAAGCTTCAGATAGACACCGGAGATAACATAGGAATACAGGTATCAAGAAACGTCACGCCTGCTGACACAGGAAGCTTCGGTTTTGATTTCCTGCCATTGAAAAATTATCCGAATGGCGGGACTATTGTTCTGAGACTGAGGCAGGACAAGGATAATTACTATGTTATAAGCAACACGGACGGATACGGACCGGGTCAGGCAAGGAAGATTGTTAACAACGTTTCTGTAGAAAGCGTTTCCTTTGCATCGGAATACGCGCAAGGCAGCAATTACAGAATATCTGTTCAGTTCTCGCCTGAAAGGACTGTTATTAATGCATTCGGCGATAGCATAGTGCTGG
>WAQT01000006.1 GCA_015520105.1 Candidatus Aenigmatarchaeota archaeon | reverse complement strand
GTCTCCGTTGCATATCCTTTCTGTGACAGTGGTGCTGTCCATGCAGTAGTCGTAGTACACCTTTCCGTTGGAGAGAGTGATGTATCCCTTCACTGATGTGTCCTTTCCATCGCTGTCCTGGCAGCTTGGGCAGTCGAATGTCACTGTTTTGCTAGAACTACCAAGAGTGTAATTCTTCTGATAGTAAGAATCTCCGCATATTCCTTCAAAAGTTCTTGTAGCTCCAACGGCACCAACAACATTGAATTCAACGTAGTCCTGTCCTTCAGGAACCGTTTTTACAATATTATTTAATTTGCATTGCGCATTCAAATACACTCCTGTAAATTCGCACCTTACGGTTTCTTCTATCGATATTACGTTCCCGGTAATAGAAGCGAAAAAACTAATCAATAAAACAAATAATATAGCTGGCATAATCACTCTTTTTGAATTATAAGACACTGACACTCCCATTATATTAGTGTTTAGTGCAATTGGATTTAAATAAAGCGGTAGTTCTCCTAACCCTCCAAGCGCGTACTCATCTATTCCGTCATTCTGTAACAAGCATATATATGTTTTGTTTGAGAATCATTCATTATGAACTATGACGTTGTGATTGTCGGGGCCGGGCCGGCCGGACTGCACTCGGCAAGACTGTGCAGGGAGAAGGGTCTCAGGACTGCCGTGCTTGAGGAACATACACGCATAGGAAAACCTGTGCAGTGTTCAGGTCTGGTATCATCAAACCTCAGAAAGCTTGTGAGGATAGATGAGGAATGGATAGAGAACAGGGTGAAAGGCGCTGTCATTCACTCTCCTTCTGGAGAGGAGATAGAACTGAGGAAGAAAGGGACAGCGGCTTATGTGATAGACAGGGAGAAATTCGACCGCTGGCTTTCTGAAAGGGCTGGCTGCGATATCTTCACAGGAACAAGGGCGGAATCCGTTTCTGTGGGGGATTGTGTTACTGTCAAAACAAAGGAAAGGGTGTTCCGTTCTGATATTCTTCTGGGATGCGACGGTCCGCTTTCGATGGTAAGGGAGCATTTCGGGGAGAAGCCGCAGGAGATGATGACCGGGCTGATAGCAGTGACCGAAGAAAGGGATCACTCAGACTACGTTGAGATGTGGTATGACAAGAGACTCTCTGAAGACGGATTTATGTGGAGGATACCGAGAGGGGAAAGCGTGGAGTACGGAATGTTCTCTTCAAAACCGGATTTCAGGAAGGTTGAGAGGTTCTTCTCATTGGGGGGTTGCAGGAAGTCGGCTGGTCTTATACCGCTCGGTTTTCAGAAGACGTTCTTCAAGAGAACGCTTCTGGTTGGGGATGCGGCATCCCAGGTGAAGCCGTGGTCCGGCGGCGGCGTGGTGTACGGCATGACTGCTGCAGAAATAGCGGCCAGAACTGTTGCCAAATGCTTTGAAAACGAAGATTTCTCAGAGCTTTCCCTTTCGGTATATGAGCATGAGTGGGGAAAAAGGTTCTGGAAGAACATCGCAATGGGAATGATGTTCAGGAAGATTTACAGGGAGATGGATAACGCTCAGGTAGACAGGTTTCTCGGAATGATGAAGTCGCTCTCGGGAAAAATCAATTTCCTTGATATGGACTTTCCTGCAGAGGGTATGGGCAAACTGTTTGGTTAAAGTTGGTTGGATTCTGCTATATCAACTGCTTGCTTCCGAGAACATCCTTCACGACAGAGCGGGCATCCTCAAAGAATTTCATAAGAAGCGGTTTCTTTTTGTGGCTCTCATAATTCTCTGTAATGGCCTTTATCACCCTTTCGGGTATGTTGACCCCTGTTGCTCTGCTTGGGGTCACAAGGTCGGGATTGAGTTCTATGTTCACAACCTTCGGCGAATCGCTGAGGGAGATATCGACTCTTGCTATCTGGGTGTCTATGGCCCTTGCAGCGTCAAGAGCCATCTGTTCTATCTCTATGCTGGGCTTGAAGTTTTTTAGCTCTCCCTTCCCAAAGACCACGTCCGTTTCTTTTGTTTTCTTCTTCGCAGCAGCCAGTATGTAGGGGTCTGCAACATAGAGTGACACTATGTCTTTGACCACGTCCTCCACGAGTATGTGCTTCTGGAGATGTGTGAGGGCATCCATCACGCTTTTCGCTTCCTTCTCGTTCTTGACAAGAACGCCTGTCTTCTTGTCAGGAGTTCTTATCATCAAAGGGTATCGGGATTCTTCGGCCAGCTTTTCCGCTGCCTTTGTGGAGCTGTACATATGGAGATTGAGCGTGTCCACGCCCCTTTTCCTGAGAACCGTGAGAAGGAAGAACCTCTCTTCGGATAGAAGGAAGCTTATCGGCTTTATAGGCATGTACGTCTCTCCGGGAAAGAGGGAGAGAAGCTGGTAGAGGTAGGAATAATACCTTCTTGATGCTCTGGGCAGCACCGCCTTGAACCTGAAGAGGTCTGTTGCCCTGTATGTTATGGAGAACCTGTCAGTGAGACCTATGCCTATGCCCTCCACAGGGACGAACAGCACAGAACCGAACGCCTTTTTTGCCTCTTCCAGGATTCTTATGTTGGTTTCGCTTTTTTCCTGGCCTATTATGCACAGGCTCATTTTATGCAACCCGGGTTTGTATTTTACCTTCAGAATATTAAGGGAGGACTTAAAAAGGTGACATAACGCTGTTATCGAGTCAGACAGCGATTATTCCAAGCTTTATAAGCAGTATATAAACACCAAGCGTGGATATCATCATGACAAGAGAGTGTTTGAATCCAGAGATTATGGAATTCTCTCCTATCTGGCCTGCAATAAGTCCTATAAAGAGACCCTGAATAACAACAGAAAGAAAGAACAATGCTATATAATAGGAGCCGACTCCCTGCCTCTCTACGCCAAGCATGTTGTTAACGCTTGCGAATATCAGGCATGGAAAGACGTCGCTGCTCTTGCATGGGTCGCTGAACATCGAGAATCCGCTCTGGAACGTGCTTATATCAGGCTGGCTCTTTATCATTGGAACCATGATATTTATTATCAGAACAGAGACCACAAGGAATATCACGAATATGCCGTACATGATGAACACCTGCTGCTTCACTATGGAAGCCCTCTCTGCCTCTGCCTCCTTTACCATTATTATATCATTCGAGACCGAGTCAAGCGCAGACGCTATATCCCCTCCGGACTGATAAGACTCCTTTATGATATTCAGCGCCTCGCTGATAAGTTTGGACTCTCTGGTCTTGTTCTGGAATATCTCTATCACTCGAAGGAACGGTGTCCCCCAGGAAAGCATGTTGTTCATTCTCTTAACCTCGCTGGATAGGTTTCCGTAGTTCGACCTGCTCACAAGATTTATTGCCTCCGGCAGGGACATTCCGGACCTGACCGCATCGGCCATATCCCTTATGAAGTTCGGGAACTGCGCCTCTATGCTCTTTATCCACATCGCTCTGGAATACCTGTAAAGGAAATAAGGGAACACGTTAAGGAAGACCGCAAGTATCAATATGTTTCCGAGAACAGCGCTGTCGCCTATCAGCAGCCCAACAGCTACAAGAACGAATCCTGCGGCAAGCAGGATGATTGTCACTCTTTTGTCCTCTTTCATGTTATCAGTACTCCGAAGGCGACATTCCCCTTATAAGCACTATGAAAGCAATGGAGACCATCGGTATAACAAAGAACACAAGAAAGCTTTGCATGAGAAGCGTGTTGCCCGCAAGCGGGGATATCATCGAGGTCAGCACGATAGAGAAGAGAGAACCCACTATTACAAGGGTTATGTATATTTCTGTATACAACGCCATGTTCTTAGCGTAATCGTTCAGTGACCTCCTGTACTGATTCATTGCTGTCTTGGTTTTTCCAGAGAGATAGTCTTCAATGCTTCCTCCTGTTGTTATGACAGAAGAGAGCCCCCACAGAATTTCAGCAAACTCTGGAGAGGGGCTTCTTGCAGCAGCTCTGTCTAAAGCCGCTGTTATGCTCATGCCAAGAGACTTGACGTCATTGTATATTCTTTCCGCTTCCTTTCCTATCACGCCTCCTCTTGTAGACAGCGACCTGAATATCTCTGAAGGTTCCACTCCGGAAGATGCAGCTGTTCTCATATGGAAGACAGCGAAAGGGAGGGACCTCTCAATTTTGGTTCTCCTGTTTCTTGCTATCAGGGAGGGATAGTAGTAGCCTGCAAGAAACACTCCGGCGCTTAGCATTATGGAGATTATCACTGATAGTGTATAGAGAAAGAGCATGTCTGCTACCTTGCCTGCGGATATCATTCCTCCGACAGTCAGTGTCACAAAGAACGAAGATAATATCAAGGAAACAATGAAAGACATCAGAGAGAAGAAGAATAGGTACGATACATACTCTTGCACTGTCTTCTTTATTGTTGATTTCTTCAGGCTAATCTCAAGCCCCTTGAAATACGTGATGTAAGGCTTTACTATATCTCCGAACATCCGTACAGCTATGCTCTTTTTCATAAACCACCATCAGAGCATGTGAAGGTTTCCGTATTTGCTCACTATCATGTCTATTACAGCCTTTGGGTTGAGATAATAGCTGCTCACGATTCTCGCAAAGTGTCTGTAGTCCCTTATTCCTTCGTACCTCATCCATTCAAGGACAGCCCTTCTCCTTATAAGTTCCGCCTTTATCTCATTGTCGGTCACACCCAGCCTCAGTGATATGTTCTTAAGAACAACAGACGTTCCTGTCACATCAAACCTGTCACGTGCCGGGTTCCATGCAAACACGTCTCTTGTCACAGGCCTGTTGTTTTCTATTCCGAGCACTTCTGCTATTTTATTGGCCCTCCTCACGTAGTTTCCGCCAAGCCTCGACATCACAAGGAATATTATTATGTTTATATTCTCAAGCAGCGTTGGCGGAAGGGATATTGGAGGTGTGGTCAGCCTGTCTACAAGCTGGTCTATGCTTGCTGCATGTATGGTTGCTATGCTTGGGTGGCCTGTTGCCATCTGCTGGAAGAGGACGAATGTCTCTTTTCCCCTGACCTCTCCCATGATTATATAGTCCGGCCTCTGCCTCAAAGATGATTTAAGAAGGTCAAAGAGCGTAACCTCTCCTCTCTTCCTTCCTTCCGAGAGGGGAGTTCTTGCCACCTCAGGTATCCAGTGCGGGTGCGGAAGCCTGAGTTCAGCGGTGTCCTCTATGCTCACTATCTTCAGATTTGGTTTTATGAACAGCGAAAGGGCATTTAGAAGGGAGGTTTTTCCTGTGGCAGTTCCTCCTGAGATGAGAATGGACTGACCGTTCTCTATTGCCAGCCAGAGGTATGCAAGCTCTGTGGAATCGAGTGTCCCGAAATCCAGCATGTGCGTCGGGGTGAGGGGCGCGTCTGTAAACTTCCTTATGGTGAAATTTGAGCCCTTTCTTGCTATGTCTGTTCCAAGAGTGGCCTGTATTCTCGAGCCGTCTGGGAGCGTGGCGTCAAGAAGCGGCTCCGCTATGTTGATGGTCTTTCTGCATTTCTGAGCCATTCTTGAAACGAAGGTATTGAGTTCATCGGAATCCGTAAAGATTATATTTGTCTTGACAGACCCTATTTTGGGGTTTCTGTGATACACATAGACAGGTATGTTTACACCGTCGCATGATATGTCCTCTATGTTAGGGTCGTTCATGAGCGGTTCTATCTTTCCGAGCCCTATTATATCCCTCTCTATATAATAGAGAAGCACGGCCTTTCTCTGTTCCTCTATTCCCTTGTATTCCGAAAGTATATCGAAGACTTCCTGCCTCAAAAGTTCCTTGGCCTTGACCTCTCCTATTTTGTAGAAGTCTACATCGAGCCTTTCTTCCAGGGCCCTCTTTGTTTCCTCTATCACTTCCCTTTCCCACTGGCTTATGCGCGGTTCAACAACGTTATAGATAAAGTCGTTCTTGTTCTCGTCCCATTTTATGTCAGCGTATGCGAAGACCATCTCTCCCTTCCTTGGATTTCGCGGTATAAGGCTGTAAGTCATTCTTAGTCCCTTCTTCTCGTCAGGACTATTCGTGTATATCGGGCTGTAGGCGTTTATATCAGTAGTAATATGTTCTGATATCTCAATTCCCTTAGGCGCGCTTTCTTTTTTCTCTTTCTTTTCCTCTTTAAGAGATTGCAAAACAAACTGCGGCGCATAGACGCGGTATGGTTTATTTGCGTCCGAGGTTTTTTTCTTCTCGAGAAGCAGGGCTCCTCTTCTCATAGCTTTAACAATGTTTCTGAGCGCCGGATTTTCCTTCGCAGAAATCTCTTTCATGCATATCCCGTGTTCTATCTTAATATAATTTCATCTCCCTGCTTAAAAATCAAAAAACTGCCGGATGAACTGTAAACCCTTCCGGACAGCATAAAGCTTTCGTTTATTCCCAGAAGAGAGGCAACAGTTCCTGTTTCTGAATCCAGGGTTTTAACAGTCACGTTATTCTGCGAAAGGAGAATCATGTAATCCTCTCCTCCTATTCTGTCCGGAAGGCAGCCTTTTGCAGGAGGCTTGCAGAAGCTCATAAGTATTCTTGAGTCGCTCTTTTTCTCTGAGAGTTTAAGTATGCTGGACGTTATTATCCCGGCTATATCCTCTGCATGGCTTCTTGCTGAGACCTCGTTAAAGTATTCGTTATAGTTGCTGAAAAGCATGATGGACGCGCCGACTATCATTATGCCGATCATAAACAGAAGAACCTGTTCTATAATGAATGTTGCGGCCTTTCTTCTGCTTGTTTTATTACAGTTCATAACATTAATTGGGAGATGGATGTTAAATTGTTGGCGCAGCGCGCAGCGATTTCAGAATCAAGTTCGTTGGTTCTCGTCAGGTTATATTCATGAGAATCCTGAATGTTATCAGTCCTGCGCTTTACTGACTGGTTGTCAGAACCAGTGCAACAAATCACGGGTCAAGAGATATAAACTGTCAGGAATCCGACACCAGCAATCTTTCTGGAGCGGTGTTCATTAGCGCTATCTGTCTTGGCTCTTGGAAGCTGCCGTCTCCGTTCCCCTTCATAAACATCAGACGGTATATGAACACGTCATTCTTTCCATCCATGTGAGAGAAGCCGCCCCTCTTAAGGTAGATAATATCTTCATTGCCATCCATGTCGACATCATCTATCATGACCGCGTCGGGTTTTCTGTTAAAGAGTTTTATAAGGAACGGTTTTTTGAAACCGGATTTTGTCTGGATTGCGCACAACAGTTTATACATATGCTCGGCCTTCCCCCGGCAAAATCTCATGAACCCGCCTTTCTGAATATATATGCAGTCCGGAATGCCGTCTCCGTTTATGTCCCTGAATAATATTTTTTCGGCTTTTGCTCTCCTCAGTTTTTTCATGAGCATTGATACTCTGTACATATTAATTACTGATTGATAGTATATTTATAAAGATTGTGTTTATGTTCCAAAGGTTTGCAAGGAATAAACGCAAATCGCTCGAGATTCGCTTGGCATGCATGAACCGGTTCAGTAGTCCCATATTCTTTTCTGGCTCTTGTCCTTCTTTCTGAACCTGTTCTTTATTCTGGAGAAGAGGCCTTCCTTGTATGAATATTCAGAAGCCGCGTGGCTCACATAACCTTCCTTGTATGGGTTCTTGACTGATTTGGGTGCGAATGAAGTCTCCTCCTTTTTCACTGTTGGCATTTTTGCAGGTTTTATGCTTTCTGCACGTGACCCGACCGAGTATTTTATTGTCTTGATAACCGAAGATACGCGGTCAGCGATTCCCGAAGGCTCGGTTGGTCTGAATCCCCTTTGAGGATGATAGCCTTTCTGCATAAAGAAGGTATAGTAGAGGAATCCTGAGAGCGCAGCGACTATTATTATAATAAAGGCCCATAGCCACACCCCGGACATGTTTGCGCTCATAAGCAATTTCTGCTCGTTTTCCAACCGCTCCAGCTCCTCAGATGCCTGCTCCAGTTTCTGCCTGACAGTTTCAAGTATAGTCTCTGCTGTCCTGTAGTCTCCGGAGGACATCGAAGAGTTTGCCTGAGAGAGGAGTGTCAGTATCTCGTTCAATATGGAGTTTGCTAATGTAAGATTGCTCTCGTTAAACACGCCCGAATTGTTTATGGCATCCAGCCTTTCCTTCAGTTCATTGAAGAGCGCGGAATAGTTGTTGTATTTTTCTGTTGCGGACGACTTGTTGCCTATGCTTTCCACCACGGATATTGTGAATGCCTTCTCTTTGGAAACGCTCTCATCATCGCTTTTATACGCCTTGAATGTTCCTATATATTCCCCAAGCTCTATGTCAGAAGGCAGTTTCATTTCCACCGAGAATGTTGCGCTTCCTCCTGAAGAAATGCTGTTCTCGGTCGGAGCTACTGTAATGCTCTCTAGAGACGGCTGGTTGACTGAGAGTTTTACGGTCATTGTGGAGTTGCCTGTGTTTTTCACTGTTACAGAGGTTGTTATTGTCTCTCCCCTCACAGCCTCAAAATTCGACTGGTAGTTTGTTATGTCAAGGCTGTATGACGGAGTGGATGTTGATGCAGAAGCAGATGTCTGCTGCGTTGACTGGTCCGAGCTGCTGCTCTGGTTTCCCGAGTCCGAGACTGTGAACGTATAATCTGCATAATTGTAGTAGAGTCTGTTGTCTGCATCTCTTCCCGTAACATTGACGTATAAATGTTTTGTTCCCGTAGAGGTTGCTGTTACCTTTATTCCTATACATGCGGTGGAGTTGCTGCTTCCTGCAGGAAGAGATGTTATGTTCCAGCAATGCCCCCATGATACAAAGGAAAGGGACACGCCCGAGGAGGCCCAATAGTTTACATTCACGTTGCTTGCATCCTTGTTTCCGGGATTGGAGACTGTTATATTCACTATCTCGTAAATGCTTGAGCCTCCCTGAAGGTCAAGGTCAAAGAGGCCTGAGGGGCTTGAGCCCAGCCTTGGTGCTGTAAGATTGAACGAGAGGCCCGAGGTTCCTGTATAGTTGCCTTTTGTTACATTGAGCCTGAGATTGTATATGCCGGTTTGTATGTAACCTGATGTGACAGAAGGGGCTGTTATGTTGAACCAGTAATAGCCTGATGAATTTCCTGAAGATGAGAGTGTGTAGCTCCTGCTGGAGTTTGGAGATGTCTCGGAGACAGTAAAATTCAGGGACACGTTGAGGTCTGTCACAGGGTCTCCATTGGCATAGGTTATCGAAACGTTGAACAATACTGTCTCGCCTGGGTCAACCTTTGCTGGATAGGAGGAATTTGTCCACGAAGCCCAGCCGTAAGAATCAATCACGGTTATATTGTATCCGACTGTCTTGCCTATAGTGAGCGTGTTGTTGGAGAGTGAGGCCTCGCTCTCGTTTGTGGAGAGCTCTGCTGTTATTGTGTGGTAACCGGATGTCACATAGGTTGTGTTTATCACGTCATAGAAAACCACGGTGTGGCTTGAACCTGAAGTGAGATTTTCTGCAGGTATTTCATAGGTTCCGTTTATAACCCTGTTCGTGTATCCGTCCCATTTAAGGAGAAGTGTTGCGTTACTGGTTATGTTAAAGTCTCCTGTATTGATTATCGTGACAGCGACTGTTATGTTGCTTCCCTGGGTGGTGCGGTTGTCATTGAATGAGGAGCCTGTTGAATTCCATGTTACGGACTGTATGGAAATGTCCGGATACACGCCGAACGAGGCAAAGGATGTTCCCGTATAGTTCGCATCCGAGCAGTTAATCGTGATGTTGTGAATGCCCACTGTCAGGCCTGCATGGGTGTAATTATCAGGGGTCGCATTAATAACAGAGGCATTGTTGTATGAGTAGCTCGAATTCCCGTCCATATAGAGCGAACAGTTCATGGAGGAAGCGACCGAGTCCGTGACAGTGAAGTTGATATTGAGCGTGCCTGTGGTTATATTGCTGTTGTTCTGGGGATAGTTTATAGTTATGTAAGGAGCTGTTCTCTCCACCTTCACGGTCCATGTCCCGTTCCAGCCAAGGTTTCCGTAGGTGTCGTTCACATAGATGGAGTATCTGTATATTCCATCAGAAAGGCCTGTTACGTTTCTGTAGCAGTACGTGCCGTTTCTTGTCATGGTATAGTTTGTCTGGTTGTTCCAGTCCAGAACGCAGGAATCCGGGTTTGTTTCTGAGAATGTCACATTAACTAAGACCCATGCACTGTTAATATAGGAGTTATTTCCCGGTGTTGGGGAGACGGGAATTATGTTTGTCGGCGGGGTGGAAACCGTGAAACCTACGCTGGCTGAGCCAAGATTTCCTGACGTGTCATTCATGTAGAGAACGAGGACGGATGTCTGTCCGTCGAGTGCCTGGAAGCTCTGGTTCTGGCAGGAGGCAAGGCTTGTATTGGTTCCGTTATAGTCATACCAGCAGGAATCTGGATTTATTTCCGTGTAAGTGAAATTCAGCCACATTGATGTCGTGCTGTATGTGATGTTCTGGGGATAATAGATAGAGAGTGCCGGCGGGGTGGTGTCAGAGACTGTTATTGTCACATTGGTTGTGTTTGAAGAGCCGTCGGTGAAGAGAACGCTGACAGTGAAATTGTACTCTCCTGTTCCTGAGGGAACAGAGACGTTGAACAGGAAATACTCCTCTGTTCCGTTCTCCACAAAACCTGAGAGGGTTGTATTAATCCAAGTAATATTATCGCTTGAGTTGTAGAAGGATGTTGCTGTAGCGGATGTTGTGTTCGAGCCTGGAATGAAAGAGAATGCTAGGGGAAGGGTTATGTTCACCTGCGTGATGTTCAGCTGCGTGTCGGTGTTGCTTATTGTGAAGTTCAGCTGCTGGTTCGAGCTTCCGGATTCCGCGGTTGAGAAAGAGTTTGCTGAGAAATCCGAAGCGATGGAGAGATTGATAATAGCGAGAGAAAGGATTACAAACAGAGCGAGGGTTCCTCTCTGGACCGCAGCGTTCGAGTTCATCCGATTACCACTTCCAAGAAATATAATGTATAAACATGTTTGTAAATAAAATGTTTACCTGATATATAAGCTTTCGGCTGGCAGAAACGATGATATTAATCCTTTGATGTTGTTCTTTCAAACCTTTCTGTGAGCTTCGAGTACCTGTCCCAGTATCCCTTTGCGAGCTTCTGGACATCGAACATGCCTATCTTCCCCTTCTCCCCGTATTCCTTGAGGATTCTCTCGAGTTCTGTCGATATTGCGGTGTAGTCCATTATCGCGCCTCTCCTTCCCTCGCTTCCTCTCGGACTCTTTTCTATCTCGCTGAGCAGGCCCTCAAGCCTCCTGAACCTGTCCTCTATCTTCTTCCTCAGGTCTTCCTCTTCCTCTGTTATCACGTTCCTCATCTTCCTGGATATGAAGTCACCGACCGCGCTTCTGCCTCTGGAAACGCTTCCGCCTCCACCACCGCTCCCCGACGCGGGGCCCATCCTGTGTATGAACGCCCAGAATCCGCCAAGGAGGATGACAGCGATGAACCAGAACTTGCTTATGTTCAGGAATATATGGTACCATCCCTGGAATATTATGAAGAGAAAGAGCGCTATGCTTATAAGGAAATTCATTCTTGCATCGTTTAACGTGCTTGATGATGATATGCCGTTGCTCAGAACGCGGACGAACAATATCAGGAACACGAAAGGAAAGAATACGAAGAAAACAATCTGCTGGACCGGGTCGGGATAGGAGTTTATGAAGCTCTGGCAGTAGGAAGCGGTGTTCTGCTGGCACAGGATGTTGATAAGAAACTCGAGGGCTTCTGCCATGCTAATATTTTGAAGCGAACGCTTAAATAACATTTATTGGAAAACGAGCGCCTGTTTTGAAGAAAGGTTTAAATAGATAATGCTGAATAAATTAAGTGCGAGTTTGCAATGTTTTTATGGAGCATGAGATTATGCAAAGACCGCTTGATGTTTTGGGAAACGCCCAGGGGAAGAAAATAATAGTGAAAACAAAGTCCGGAGACAACGTGACAGGAATACTGAAGGCATTTGATTCACATATAAACGTATGGATTGATGATGCAAAAATAAACGGGGAGAAGGAGATAACTCTTGGAAGGGTGCTGATAAGGGGAGACAGCATAATTTACATCTCGCCTGAGAAATAGTTTTTGATTAAAGCCTGAAAGGTGCATTATGAAAGGTTCTCCAAGTTTTGGGAAGAGAAACAAGAAGACGCATATACACTGCAGGAGATGCGGGAAGAGAAGTTATCACATCAGGAAGAGCGAATGCTCTGCATGCGGTTTCGGGAAGAGCAGAAAACTAAAGAGATTCTCGTGGCAGTGGAAAAGGGTTCTCGGGAAGGGAGACAGGCTGAAATGACGGCCGTGAAATAGCGTTGATGGCAATAATAAAACGTTTTCTGGGGCTTGGGCAATTATTTAGAGGCTGGTTCTTTAATAGATAGAGCGTGATATAATTTAGTATGAAGGCTCTTTTTTGCGCCGGGATTCTGATTGCGCTGGTTTCGGTTCATGCCGCGTCTGCTATAAGCTCCAACTGGTTCTTTGCAGAAAGACCCGGAGGCATCAGATGCGTGGATATTTTCCTTCCGGACGATTCTGGTTATACAGGAGAACAGGAATACACATACAAGATAGAATGTTCTCCTGCAGAAGAGTGCATAGAATGGGGAGCGAGCGTGACAGAGGAATCTGTTACAGCCGGATGGAATAACACAGCAAAGGTCCCTGTCTGCTTTATTGTTCCTGAATACATTCCTCTGGGAAACTGCTCCGGTCCCTTGATAATATCGCTCTCATCAGAGGATGCAGGCATCTCAAGGCAATGGGAAGGAGGAGTGTGCGCTTCGGAGCAGAGAGATTTCGAGGTGGCGGAGAGGATCCCTGACCAGAGCGTGTCTGACGTGCTGAACAAAAACCTGGATTTGTTCGATATAGGATTCGAGCAAGCTGTTGTCTACTCAAGACCGGGAGAGATTGTCAATTACACGCTCTCTGCGTACTCCCATGCTGACATAGAACTGAGCGTTTATATAGATTCCGAGGCAGGAGTGTCACGGAGAAGCTTTTCTCTTAATCTCTCGGAAGACAATCCAGAACAGGACGCGGATATCATAATGACAGCCCCGCTCTCTGCTGGGGAATATGGAATAACAGCAACGGCCAAGGTAGAGGGATGCGATTCCGGCTATTGCTCAAGAACTGCCAGAGGGAAACTTATAGTTTCAGAGAACGGTTATGCTGACAGGAAGGGATTCGAGATATCCCTTCTTCCCGAGAGCATAAACGTAAAGCAACTTGAACCCGTGAGGTTCAAGCTCACTGTAACGAACTACGGAGAGAGGCAGGTTTTCCGGGCAAGATTTTCTGCGAATCCCAATGACGGCTCAGCAAGCTCAAATGAAAGGGAGATGGACATCAACAGCGGGGAGAAGGGAACCGCGGGTTTTATCTTCAGTCCGGGAAGCAGCAGGGAACTGTATGAAATCAACGTTGTCGTGGAATCCGAGAGTGGTGACAAGAAGACTGCAACGTCTTACCTTTCAACTAACGAAATGGTGTCCGATGCGCTAAGGATGGTAGAGGGCATAAAGGATGCTGAGAAGAAAGGAGATGCCGAAAGAGCAGTAACGAAGTGGTACAGGGATTACAAGAACAAAAGCTATGAGGAGATTGTTAAAGACTATAACTCGTTAAGCGATTTAATCTCCAGACAGGAACAGCCTAGCAGCAGCAAACCAGAAACTCCCTCTGACGGAAGCGATAGCGCAGCAAACGAGACTCAGGACAGGAACGATGAAAGAATTCCGCTATGGGTATACGTTCTTGTAGCAATGGCAGTGGTGTTTGCGCTGGTTTATCATTTATCATCAAAGAAAGGAAACAAGGACATGGATGATTTCTATCAATAAAATTCGTCCTCGTCAAACGACTCTTCTTCTGAACCGTATTCCTCCGGTTTCTTTTTCATCTTTGCAAAATAGTAATATGCCGCTATACCACCAAGGGCGGCAATTGCTATTATGAGCACAAGAGTGAGAGTCGTGTCAGGAGACTCGGGCTCCTTCACCACGCACGAATTGCTCACGCACACCTCTCCCCTGTCCTCGTCGCAGTCCGAGTCTTTAACGCATTCCACGCATTCTCCTGAATCAGTGTCGCACACCTGAGGAGAACACTCAGAGTCCGAGGTGCATCCCTTCTGGGTTGAGGTTGAGGGGACGCAGACGTAGTTCTTGCAGGTTTCTCCTGTGTTGCAGTCCTTGTCCACAACACAGTCCACGCACTCGCCATAGATGTTGCACACTTTTCCAGACGAGCAGTCAGAGTCCGAGGTGCATCCCTTCTGGGTTGAGGTTGAGGGGACGCAGACGTAGTTCTTGCAGGTTCCTCCGTTACAGTCATCGTCGGTGCAGCAGTTAGCCTTCCTCTTGCAGTCACCGTCGCAGCATATCCCTCCGTAGCAGTATTCCATGTCGCCCTTGTTCTCGCACGTCATGTCCTGACTGCTTCCGTTCGTGACCGAAACGTAAACATCCACCGGAATCTCTCCAATCTTCCTGCTTCCGGAAAGCAGGTCTGCAGAGAACTGGAAGTGCGCGGAGTCGTCGATGTTTCTTACAGAGAACGAGTAATATATCGTATCGCTCGCGTTCACTGAGTCTTCTGAAAGAATTATGGAAACCATTGATGACAGCTCTTTCGGAACTGAAACTGTAAGGTTTTCTATCGCGCTGGTGCCGAGGTTCCTTATCCTGAGTCCGGCCTTCTCCCTGCTTCCTCCCCTTTCCACAATGGTGCTCCATACAACCTTGTCTATTTCAAGCGTTTCTGCATAAGACCCCTGCTGGGACCCTCCCGCAGAGAGCCTTATGACAGTGCCGCCAAAACCCGTGCTGGAATTCGCCTCTAGAGAAAGGAAATACTCGCCGTCCTCAAGAGTCAGGTCTGCCAGATACGCATTCCTGTCCTTCTTGAGATATCCCTCTTTTCCTGCAAGAGGTTCTCCTGACTGCGTATAGAGCCTGTAGTACACAGAATCCGTTGCTCCGCCGCCTGTGGGGTACACGGTTATGTTGACGTAATTTCCGCTCCTTTCTATCTCGGTGTCAAGATATATGTTTCCAGCCTCTATCATGGCAGGAACCTGTATTATATCTCCGTACTGGTTCTTTATGCTTATATTGTCAAATTTGTAGGTTCCTTCATACCTGAAAGGGCTCGGTCCGCAGTTCGCCGAGGGGTCTGTGCTTGAGAAATAACAAAGAAACACTCCGTTCACGTTTGGAACGCTTCCAAAATCCTCCCCGGTATCCAGCACCCAGTTTATTCTGACGCTTTCGTCCGGAGAGGGGTGAGGGTCAACTATCATAACAAGGCTCGAGTTCACAGATACCCTGGAAGGAATGAAGGTTATGTCAGGCGTGCTTATCGCGCTGACCGATGGAGCGGCTCCAGACACAACGAGAATAGCAAAGATGATAAGCGTTTTTTTCATGCAAACCATATATATTTAGTTGTATAACCCCTATATAATATTTGATTGGTGTCGGGATGGTTAATATAGAGGATTTCAGAAAGTTTGACATAAGAACAGGAAAAGTCACATCAGTTGATGACATAAAGGGTTCCGGCAGGCTTTACGTGATGAATGTTGATGTGGGAGGCAGGAGCATTCAGATAGTTGCCGGGCTGAAGAAATATTACAGGAAAGAGGAGCTTGAAAGGAAGAACGTAATCGTGATAACCAATCTGGAGCCGGCTACAATAATGGGCGTGAGGTCCGAGGGCATGCTTCTCGCAGCGCAGGATGGAGACAAAGTGACAGCGCTCGTTCCCGATAAAGACGTGAAGGAGGGTTCCAGGGTGACGTGATGAATGCGCAAGACCTTTCTGGAGGAACTGTGACTGTTGTTGCAGACCACAGGGAACAGGCCTCGAATGTATCGAGGCATATAACGGAACTTGGAGGGGACGTCCGCTACGAGCAGCTCAAGGTCGGGGATTACATCACATCTGACAGGACGGGCATAGAAAGGAAGCATGTGAGGGACTTTCTCTCATCGCTTGTTGACCAGAGAATGTTCAGGCAGGCAGAGGAACTGTCAGAGAGTTTCGATTCTCCCCTGCTTATTATCGAGGGAAATCCTGAGATGCTGTTCATAGACAGGGGGGTGCATCCGAACGCTGTGAGGGGGGCGCTTGCATCCATAGCTCTGGATTACAGGGTTCCTATAATACACACACAGAATCCAAGGGAGACCGCAGCCCAGATATATTGGATAGCTTACAGGGAACAGGTGAAAAGCAAGAGGCCGCTGCAGATAAGGGCTTCCAGGAAATGCCTCACGCAGGAGAAGCTCCAGGAGTTCGTGGTCTCCGGGCTTCCGGGAGTGAATTCAACTCTGAGCAGGCGGCTGCTCGAGTTCTTCGGCAGCGTTAGAGGCGTCTTCTCTGCAGGACCGGATGAACTCTCGCAGGTGGAGGGGATAGGAGAGAAGAAGGCTAAGCGGATATGGGAGCTCCTGAACAGCGGTTACAGCTGCAAAGAAGAGAACGTTGTTTAAACATAGTTTAATAGGCAGCGGTTTTCTATAATACAAACATGAAAAAAACCTGTGCGGAGAAACAGGGACTGAAGGAGGACGTTGTTTCTGTATGCATTGAACTCTGCGGCAAGGATTTTGCAAAGCAGATTGATTCTTTTGACGACCCTGATAAATATCCAAAGGATTTCGTCGAGGAGGCGATATATTTCGTTTCCAAGCTTGTGAATCCGGAGATAGTAAAGAAGAAATTTAAGCCGATAATCAAAAAATATAAACTAAAGATGGTGGTTGCGTAATGGCCGGGGCATTGCCTACTGAGTTGTGGATTGCGGACATAATAAACGCTGTCCTGCTTTTTGCCGGAGCGGTCCTCATAATGAGATTTATGCAGGGAACTGCTATAAAGAAGTGGACACGCCTCGCTATAATCGGAATCCTGCTTTTTGCGGTATTTCATGAGGGTGGTGAGATTCTCTACGGCTCCGGAATCCATGGCGGGTATCCAGAGACGTTATGGGGAAGCGCTCATATACTGTTCTTCGGTATATTTGGTTCGCTGGTGTTCTTCATATCCGCCTTTATGGTGAACGTGGAATATAAAAGAATATTAAAGGATTTCAAGAAGAAAAAGAGGAAACTGACGGTCTGACGCATACGCATTCTATAATAATGCGCCGGGCGGGATTTCCAACCGGTGCTCGTATGATGTTTGTCTTGGGCAGACGGTTATCGAACCCGCGTTTCAGGCTTTCTCCTTTACACTCCTCCTGCTCCCAACTAACCTTTTACAGGAGCTTCGCTTGCGCTCGCTTCCACAAAAGGTTAATCAAAATACTAACCTCTTGCATCAAGAGGGAGTTTCCACTCCCGCACCTTCTCAATCTTTTGGAGGAGCCGGGATGCGATGCACTTTTCCGCAAAGCTTTTACCTTGAGGAAAAGTTTATGGGAAGCCCGCGTCCTGCCCCTAGACTACCGGCGCACTGGCAACGTATCTTGGCGTTTTACGCAGCGATGACTCCGTATTTTACGTATTATTTATAAAGATTTTATTATATGCTTTATTGGGTCCGTGGTCTAGCGGTTATGACGCTGCCCTTACAAGGCAGAGGTCCCCGGTTCGAAAGCGCAAGAAGGGGGACACATTCCCCCTTCTTACCGCACTATCATCCCCTTTAATAGAGGATAACAAGGCAAAAGGTTAACCGATAGTACAAACGCAAGAAGGGGGACACATTCCCCCTCTTGTATCGTCCCCTCCTGTTTAGAGAATAACAGGCAACGCGGTTAACGGGGATATAAAAGGGAGTCCGGGCGGACCCATCACAAAGCGGATGCGCAGAGATTTAAAACAGACAGGCAACCGATAAGAATGGGCCGGTAGATCAGCGGAAGATCGCCACCTTGGCATGGTGGAGGCCGTGGGTTCAAAGCACAAGGGACAAGAGAGTTACCACTTCCATGCCCTCTACCGCCCTGCTCCCAATAAAAGAGCCGGGCGAAGGCGTAAATATAACATTTGCGCTTGTGAGAATCCCACCCGGTCCATGCACTATAAGACTGCGCATGCAGTCTTCGTAACTCTCATGCAGGAAAGTTGGTTGCTAACACAGAATGAAGAGGCAGTCGCAGCATGTTGCGTAGTGTGGTAGTCGCAATCGCAGGTTCAAGCCGAAAGGCGGTGTTGAGTTGGACGTGACTGGATAGAGTGGACGTCACGTCTCCGTAACTGTCGTATAGAGTGAAAGTCATAAGGCGGTGTGTATGAGAGCGGTGTTCGTGACAGACCTTCACGGAAACAGCAAAGCTCTGAAGAAGGTCCTGAAGTACAGCGAATCTGAGGATATAGAGGCAGTCATAATAGGGGGAGACATAGGACCCTTCGCGGAAAGTTTCTCCAGCCCGGAGCAGTCAGTGATACAGGACCAGAGGGAGTTTCTTGAGAACGTTCTCGTGCCTGAGATAGAGGGTTTCAGGAAGAAGCATAAAGACAAGAAGATTTTTGTCATGATGGGCAATGACGACTTCAGGATAAACATGGACATACTTCAGGACGCCGAGAAGAGAGGGCTGCTCAAGATAATAAACAAACACGCTGAGAGAATAAACGACATGAAAATAGTGGGATATAGCTATGTGAGTCCTATGCCCTTCCTTCTGGACGACTGGGAGAAGGATGAGAAATACATAGATAAAGACCTTCGTTACCTTCTTCGAAAATCCGGTGGGAACAAAGGGGTGTGGGTGTTTCATGACGTTCCGTTTGGCACGAAACTGGATGTTATTCATGGAGGAAGACACGTCGGAAGCAGGTCGATACGAAGGTTTATAGAGGAGTTCCAGCCGAGCGTGACTCTGCACGGCCATATACACGAATCTCCTGACATAACAGGAAGCGTTTATGAAAGGATAGGAAAGACAATCTCAATCAATCCGGGAAACAGGCATTTTGTGATATTTGACATGGACGATCCTGAAGATATCCGAGTTCTGGACAGATAACAATATAAAGAAATAGACGAACCTTTTATGGATGATGAAAGCTCTCATATGAGGCACTGCCTGTGACTATGACGGGCAATCTGACCATTCTGTGATATATCCGCTTTCCTGTCCTTGCAGCTTGTAAAGGGGTTCTGCGCGTTCCATGGTTCTCTTGTCAGTGCATGTTATAACTGTACATTGGTTCAGGACACGATAAACAATAAAGGTAAAACGCTGATATCGCAGAAAGCGTTCTTATGAGTTTCAGGAGAAGGTTCTTGCAGCGTTATTTGCTGTCATTGTTCTCCTGCATCTCTTCTTTTACTTTCTCTTCTACTATATCCTTTATTCCGAGGCTTTCAACCATCTCTTTGTATCTGTTCCTGATCGTGACCTCTGTCACCCCTATGGCGTCGGCTACCTCCCTCTGCGTCTTCCTCTCGCCGTCAAGCACCGCAGCTATGTAAAGAGCGGCAGCTGCCACGCCTATAGGACCCTTTCCGGAAGTCACGTCTGTTTCCGCTGCCTGGTCGAGTATCTCCACTGCCTTCACCTGAACCCTTTCGGACAGACCGAGGAGGGAGCCGAACCTCGGTATGTAGTCCTGGGCCTTTGCGGGAAGTATCCTTATTCCAAGCTTTCTCGATATGTAGCGGTAGGTCTTTCCTATGTCTCGCCTGTTTATTCCGGATGCCTTGGATATTTCATCAAGCGTCCTCGGAGCGCCCTCCTCCCTGCAGGTAGTGTAGAGCAGAGCAGCTATTATGGATTCCGTGGAGCGTCCTCTTACAAGGCCCTTGTTCACCGCGTGCTGGTAGAGCTTCGCAACCTTCTCGTGGATTGCACGTGAGAGGTGAAGGTAAGAGATAAGCCTCTGCAGCTCAGAGAATGCGAATGAGAGGTTCCTGTCCTTCGACTTTATGAGGCGCTTATGCCATTTCGTGAGCCTGTAATACTGGGCCCTCTTTTTTGAGGAGACCTTGAAAAGCTCTCCGCGGCCCTTTCCTATCTCGGTTGTTATCCCCTCGTCGTGTTTTGTCGGAGTCAGGGCTGCACCTGTCCTGACCCTTCTCGACCTCTGGTCCTCGTCGAACGCCCTCCATTCCTGCGTAAGGTCGACCATGGACTCGCTTATCACAGAACCGCAAATGCCGCATACAGACTCCCCGCGAACAGGGTCATAAATAATCTTGGTTGAGCCGCAATCGGGACATTTTCTTGCTTCCTCTGACATATTTTTTACCCCTTAAGAGTGAATAACATAATTGAAGAATGTAATTATATTAAGGACATCCATTTATAAAGTTTTCTATACTGGAGTGTATAAATATTTAAAGTGATATATTTTGTTTAGTTATTGTCCAGTGATGCAATCACATATTTCTTGCTATATTCTGCGACTGCATATTGTAAAGAGCAGATTTCATCTCCCTCTCTTTCGAGACAGAAGACCAGTAATAGGCCTCATCCCTTGTTCCTTTTGTAATCAGGACGTATATTTTTCCAAGGGAGTGGCGGCCAACTCTTCCCCTTCTCTGGATGGAACGTATTCCGGACGGAACGGGCTCGTAGAATATCGCTATGTCCGCTTTCTTTATATCCATCCCCTCCTCTGCGACAGAGGTCGCGACAAGGATGTTGTATGTCCCGTCCGAGAAGTTCCTTATCACCCTTGCCTGCTCCTTCTGGGACATTCCTTCGCGCTGTCCCACAAATTCAGAGGGCCTTGCGTTCTCTATACCGGACAGGGCGTTTGCTATCTCCTTCACGGTCTCTCTGTAGTTGGCGAATATTATTATCCTAGCGTCCGGATTTTTCGAAAGCTCCTGATGAACTATGGAGGCGAGTTTGCTTATCTTCGGATGTTTCGCTCCTGTCTCGGCAAGGCTCTGGGTGAGCCACATGGCGTTTGATATCTCCCTGCTGTTCGCAAGGGCCTGGTCCGCTTTTGATGTCCCGGAACGTATCTTCTTCCAGTACGATTCCAGGATTCCGACTCCCTGGGTTTCGATAAGCGTGAGTGCATGCTCGAGCTTTATCGCCTGCACGGTGTAGAACATCCCCGTGAATGCTCTTTTATGTCCCTGTTTTATGGCGGAATGCAGTCTCGATTGGAGCGAGAGGAGGTCCTTCTTTGTCGCCTTTTTCCTCCTCAGGAGTCCCATTCTCATCAGCGTCCTGATTCTGGACTCGAATTCGGACTGTATGAGATTCCTTATCTTCAGGAAGTTCTCCGGAAGCTTCACGTACTCCCAGTATATCTTTCTTTCCCGGACATAGGGGGAGACGTCCTCGTCCTTCTCCGTCCTTATCTGGACAGACTCTATTCCCGCATTCCTGCATATGTCCCGAATCTTCGCAGTGTCGCTTCCCGGAGAGGCAGTGAGGCCGAGTATCCTTGGGTTCTCTGACTCTTCGAGGTATCTCTTCACCACATAGGGGTAGGCGTATCCCCCGACCGCATGGTGGGTCTCGTCCACGACAAGGAGGGAGAAACCCCTCAGGAAGAGACGCCCATTCTCGAGGTCGTTTTTTATCGTCTGCGGGGTTGCGAATATCACGCGCTTCTCGGCATAGAGATTCTTTCTCTGTTCAGGTTTTGTCGTTCCTGTGACGTGCTGGAGTTCGTCTTCCGGAAGGTTCATGAACTCAAGGAACGTTCTGTGGTGCTGGGAAACGAGCGGCCTTGTTGGAGCCATTACCAGAACCTTGGAACCGGGGAATCTCTCGAGACGCAGGGCCGCGAGCATCACCGCTATCGGAGTCTTTCCAAGCCCTGTGGGAAGAACGCAGAGCGTGTTCCTTCTGCTGGCCTCGGAGAGGATGTTTTCCTGATAGAGCCTTCTTTCAAGCTTTCCTTTCTTTATGAGAGGGTGTTCCACAAAACCGGCATTCTTCGTGTCCATATTAATAACGGAATGCACAATATAAATTATTGGAGTTCGGTGTTTATGGAAAGGGTAGGCATAGTTGAGAAGGTGAGGATTATAGGAGAGAGGGAGGTCGAGGCTTACGCACTCTGCGACAGCGGCGCGGCCTCAACATCGGTTGATGTGGGGCTTGCAGCGAAAGCGATGCTTGGCCCAGTCGTGAAGACCACAAAGGTTCGCAATCCCTCGCACAAGGCTGAGGTCCGCAGGCCCGTAGTGAAGGCAAGAATAGTTGTTGCGGGAAGAGAGTTCGATACCTATGTAAACATTCAGGACAGGTCCCACATGACATTTCCTGTGCTCATAGGAAGAAACATTCTTACCGGAAATTTTGTGATAGACACAAAGAAGAACAGGGAGATATTCGAAAGGATGCGTGCCGAGAGGGGCGACTGACGGTAAGAGGGCGTTCAATCCTCATGCAGACCATATGATAACGTTTTTATTATTGGCCCTACATAATAAATGATGCGAAAGGTGAACAGAAAGGAAAGGAATATCATAGTCGTTACTGGCGGGGTTATCTCGGGTCTAGGCAAGGGAACCGTCACTGCTTCTTTAGGGGTTCTTCTCCAATCCATGGGATTCAAGGTCACCGCGATAAAGATAGACCCTTACATAAACGTTGATGCAGGAACGATGAGACCGACGGAGCATGGCGAGGTCTTCGTCACCTATGACGGAGGGGAGACAGATCAGGACCTCGGGATATACGAGAGATTCCTGGGGATTCCGCTCTCCAAGGAGAACAACATAACGACTGGTCAAGTATACCTCAAGGTTATAGAGAAGGAAAGAAACCTCGAGTTCGACGGTCAGTGCGTGGAGGTGATACCGCACATACCAGAGGAGGTGGAGAGGAGGATAAAGGCAGTCGCGGACAAGAGCGACGCGGACTTCACGCTTGTTGAGATTGGAGGGACAGTAGGAGACTACCAGAACGTCCTCTTTCTCGAGGCAGTGAGAAGGATGCACCTCAGGGGAGAGCCGATAATGTTCATACATGTCGTTTACCTTCCTGTCCCAAAGAATCTTGGGGAGATGAAAACAAAACCAGCGCAGCATTCCGTGAGGACTCTGAACGAGATGGGCATACAGCCTGATATCATAGTGGCAAGGTCTGAGACCGACATCGATGACGTGAGGAAAGAGAAGCTCTCCGTGTTCTGCAACGTAACTCCTGACAGGGTGATATCCAATCCGGACATAGGAAACATATACGAGATACCCTTGGTTTTCAGGAAACAGGGCCTCGGAGAGAAGATTGCTGAGAGGTTCGGCGTGAGCGCAAAACCGGACCTCAGGGAATGGGAGAGGAAGGTGGAGAGGATAAGGAGTCTTGGGAAGAACGTGAAGATAGGAGTGGTCGGGAAGTATTTCGATACAGGAAGTTTTGCGTTAACGGATTCTTACATATCGGTTATAGAGGCTGTGAAGCACGCTTCATGGCATCTGGGAGCGAGGCCTGTGATAGAATGGATAAATTCAAAGGATTTCGAGAAGGATGGAAGGAAGCTTGAGGGACTCAACCGCTATGACGGCGTGATTGTTCCAGGCGGATTCGGCTCCTCTGGAGTTGAGGGTAAGATATCCGCCATAAGATACTGCAGGGAGAACGGGATACCGTATCTGGGACTTTGTTATGGTATGCAGCTTGCTGTGGTGGAATTCGCAAGAAATGTTTGCGGCATGAAGGGAGCGCACACCACAGAGATAGACCCTGATACAGAATATCCCGTGATAGACATCCTTCCTGAACAAAAGGAGATTCTCAGGAAAAGAAAGTATGGAGCGACCATGAGGCTTGGCTCCTATCCTGCAAGACTAAAGAAGGGAAGCGTTGTTCATAAACTCTATGGAAAGGATGTTGCTGAGGAGAGGCACAGGCACAGATATGAGGTCAATCCAGAATACGTGAAGAAGCTTGAGGCATGCGGCCTGATTTTCTCTGGAGTGTCTCCTGACAGAAGACTTATGGAGTTTCTCGAGATTCCGGGTCATCCCTTCTTTGTAGCAACACAAGCGCATCCGGAGTTCACATCGAAGTTCATTCAGCCGAATCCGCTATTTCTTGGGTTTATTAAGGCATGCATAGATACAAACAGGCGACAAACAAGGTGAACCGAGCAAAGGCTGGACGAAACATTTATAAATAACACGTTGTTACTATTTATTGGTGATTATATGGATATGGAATCACATGACAGGATAATCGGTAAGATAAGAAAGCTTATAGAGGAACACGCCTCTGGGGAGGAGAGGGAAGAGCTGAAGAGAGGCCTGGAATATATAATAAGCATAGCTGATGAGGACCCGCTCACGGGTCTTTACAACAGGAGGTACATGGACGGCGCGCTAAAGAGGGAGATAGCAAGGTCTTACAGAAACAGGAAACCTCTCTCGTTTGGCATAATCGATATAGACTTCTTCAAGAGAATAAACGATGAGCGCGGGCATCAGGAGGGTGACAGGATACTTAAGGAGTTTGCAAAGCTTATGAAAGAGAGGCTCAGAGGAAGCGATATAGTGTGCAGGTACGGAGGAGAGGAGTTCGGAACAATTCTTCCCGAGACAGAGTCCTCAAAAGCGTATGACGTGATAGATGGGTTGAGAGAGAGAGCAAAAAGGGAGATTGACGTGACATTCAGCGCCGGAATCTCTTCGAATGATGTCGGTGTGCCTCTCCTTCTCGGTAAGCGCGGAAGGAGACTGGTAAAGGGAATCCTGAATTATGGAGCTGATATTGTGAAGGAAGACGTAGAAAAATACGCAGAGCTGAGCGGCAGGGATCCGGAACATGTTGAAGAGATGCTCAAGAATATATACAGATTTATAGGGAATAAAGAGATGGTTGATATAGACAGGGATTACGATGAACTCGCTTCCGGGCTTGTGATAGAGTGCGCTGACAGGGCATTATATAAGGCAAAGGAGGAAGGCAGGAACAGGGTGCTCGTATACAGCGTGAATATATGAGGTGGAAGAATGGGTCATCCCCGCGCTGAGAGAATCGTCGTGAAGGTTGGTAGCGGGTACATTTTTGACAGAAACAATGAATCCATCTACTCGCTGCTGGAGGACCAGATGGATGCTCTTGTTGACGAGATTTGCGGAATAAGCGAGGAAAGGGAGGTCGCGGTCGTGACGTCAGGCGCGATAGCTGCAGCAGCGTGGAAGCTTGGTCTCGCAGAGATTCCAGAGGAGGACTACAGAAAGGCCCAGTTGTCCGGAATAGGCCAGCCGCATCTTATTAACGAATACTCGAGGAGATTTGAGTCACACGGAAAGAAATGCGCGCAGTGCCTCCTGACGTATGATGACCTTGATAACAGAAAGAGAAGAAGGAATATAAGAAGAGCGGTCGAAGGATACTTTCTGGACGGAGTGATACCGATAGTGAATGAGAACGACCTTACTTCTATAGAGGAGATAACGTTCGGGGACAATGACATACTGGCCGCAAGGCTTGCTTCAGCAATAGATGCGGACATCATGGTGATGCTGTCCTATACTGTCAAGGGACTTGGCTCCGGAGGCAGGGAATCCAAGAGGAGGGCAAAGGAGATTCTCAGAGAGGAGGGGATTCCTCTTGAGATAGTGAACAGGAGATACGAGCTTGACGAGTCCGGCCTGTACAAGCCAGTCATATCGCTGGTTCTGGAGTGAGTGCATTGATGTGAGAAGTATGATACCGGCTGCAAATGCTGGGACAGAGAGCAGCCGCCGAGCAACTGATTTATAATGCAGCAGGCAAGAATATAGTAGAGTGATATGTACATCAACTATTTGTGGGCAACGCACAGGCTGAAGTACGCGAAGGACAGGAAGAGCGTCCAGCCCTACAAGGGATGCATCCTTTGCGGCGTCGCTAAAGACCATCCTGGCGTGATAAAGAAGGTTCTCTACAAGGACAGGCTCATGATGGTGATAATGAACGTCTTTCCCTACAACGTGGGGCATGTCCAGGTCGTTCCGGTAAGGCATGTGGAGGAGATTGAGGACCTCACCGAGGAGGAGAGCGGGAGAATGTGGAGGCTCGTGAAGAAATCGGTTGTTATGATAAAGAAAACGTTCCAGCCGAAGGGGTTCAACATCGGTTTCAACATCGGAGGCGACATTGCAGGAGGCTCGATAAGGCATCTTCACTGCCAGATAGTCCCGAGGTACGAGAGGGATTTGGGGTTCATGGAGGTACTGGCTGATACAAAGGTAATGCCCATGACTCTTGACCAGGCCTTCAGGGAGCTGAAGAAACACTCAGAGATTCTGGAAGAATGACTCCCTATTTATGTCCTGATTTTCCACGTTTCTTTGCAAGGGATTTCTCTATCTTCGAGACAAGAAGGACGGTGTCAAGAGCGACGTCCGGGTTTACGGATATGGAGTCTATTCCCTGCTCCACAAGGAACCTCACAAAATCCGGGTGATTGGAGGGGGCCTCTCCGCATATACCGACAGGCCTTCGGGGTTTGTGGGAGTGTGCCTTCTTTATGAGCACTGCTATCGCCCTCCTTACCGCCTCGTTCCTCTCGTCAAATAGGTAGGATAGTTTTCTGGAGTTCCTGTCCAGACCGAGAACGAGCTGGGTGAGGTCGTTGCTTCCTATGGAGAAACCGTCGAATATGTCCGCGAACTCCTCTGCGAGGAATATGTTGCTCGGTATCTCAGCCATGACATAGACCTTTACCCTCTTCCTGTCGAATCCGTGGGAGAGCATCTCCCTGATGACCTTCCTTCCCTCTTCAGGAGTCCTGCAGAAAGGAACCATCACGATTATGTTGTCGAGACCCATATCCCTGACCACCCTCTTCAGAGCTTTGATTTCGAGGTGGAAGGCTGAGGAGAAGGCGTTGTCGTAGTATCTGGAAGCGCCCCTCCACCCTATCATGGGGTTGTCCTCGACAGGCTCGAACTCCCTTCCGCCCGCCAGGTTCGCGTACTCGTCTGACTTGAAATCCGATAGTCTCACTATGACAGGTCTCGGATAGAAGGCCGCGGCTATCTTTCCTATTCCCTCGGAGAGTGTCTTCACGTACTTCTCGTGCCTGCCTATCTTAAGGAGATAGAGGGGATGCGCCTTCACGCTGCTCGTGATTATGAATTCCTGCCTCGCGAGACCCACGCCCGCAACAGGAAGCCTTGACACCTCGAACGCCTCGTTCGGGTCGCCTATGTTCACCATCACCTTCGTCCTCGTCTTGGGAAGCTTTCCTATGTCCCTCTTCTTTATCTCGTACTTCAGAAGGCCTTCGTATATCCTTCCCCTTCCGGTGGAACAATCAACTGTGATGGATGTTCCCGTCTTAAGGACGGATGTCGCTTTTCCTGTCCCTATCACGCATGGGACCCCGAGTTCTCTCGAGACTATTGCGGCATGCGAGGTTGTCCCTCCGCGATTGGTGACTATGGCCGAGGCCTTCTTCATCACAGGCTCCCAGTCCGGGTCTGTCATGTCCGTGACAAGAACATCGCCCTCCCTGAACCTGTGTATTTTGTCTATGCTCTCTATCACGTTTGCCCTTCCCGCGCCTATCTTCCTTCCGACAGCCTCTCCTTCCAGAAGCAGATTCCCCTCCTCCATGAGGACATACCTCTCTATCTCATTGGTCTGCGAGAGGGAATGCACGGTCTCGGGACGGGCCTGCACTATGTATATCCTTCCGTTATCCCCGTCAAGAAGCCATTCTATGTCCATGGGCTTCCTGTAATGCTTCTCTATGGCGAGGCCGTACTCCGCGAGTTTCTTCGCCTGGCCGTCTGTCAGGGAGAATCTGGATGCGTCCTCCTCGCTCACTTTGGCTTCAACGTTTCCCTTTTTGGACCTCACAAGCTTCACGTTTTTCGCTCCAAGCCTCTTCTCGATTATGCCGAGCGTGGGCTTGAATATTACGAACCTGTCCGGGGTGACCTTCCCCTGCACTATGTATTCCCCGAGGCCGTAGGATGAGTTTATCACCACGACGTTCCTGAACCCGGAATCCGGGTCCAGAGTGAACATCACTCCAGACGCTCCTGTGTCGGACCTTCCCATCTTCTGGACCCCGACAGAGAGCTTTACCCTGAAGTGGTCGAAACCCTTGTCCTCCCTGTAGGATATCGCCCTGTCAGTGAACAGGGAGGCGAAGCACTTCTTGACGGAAAGCACGACCTCGTCCTCTCCCCTGACATTGAGATAGGTGTCCTGCTGGCCCGCAAAGCTTGCTCCCGGAAGATCCTCGGCTGTGGCTGAGGAGCGCACAGCCACGTACGGATTCCTGAGGCCGACGATATCACCGAGATGGACGTAGGAGCGCCTTATCTCCCTCTCCAGCTCCCATGGAATCCTTGATTTCACTATGGCCTTCCTTATGGCCTTTCCCCTTCTCGAGAGGTCCTTCAGGTTATTCGTGTCTAGGCCGGCGAGCGTCCTTTCTATGAAGTTCTTCAGGCCGGACTTCTCTATGAAGAAGGAATATGCATCCGCTGTTACAGCGAATCCGGGAAGGGTCGGGATATTGAGTTGAGAGAGTTCCCCGAGGTTCGCGCACTTGCCTCCCACAAGGCTGACGTCCTCCTTCCGTATGTCATCGAACCAGAGAATGAAGCCGCGGTTTTGCATAGTTATTGTTTATAGGTTGCATAAATAAAAAGATGGTCTGGTCGGATGTTTCTATTTCTTCCTGACCTTGAATTTTCTGTCCAGCCTCTTGAGAATCTCCACTATGCCGCCGTACTCGAGTTCGGAGTAACCGAGCATCGCGTTTCCAGAGAAGCCCTGCCTCCTGATTTCCGTGGCTTTCTCAGAGACCTTCTGCCTCACGTGGTC
>WAQT01000005.1 GCA_015520105.1 Candidatus Aenigmatarchaeota archaeon | reverse complement strand
TACAGGCACGCTGTTACAGGGCTTCCCAGATTCGACGCTCTCAATGCATACGGCTCAACGTACAAGATAACCTATGATTACAGCACAGACCCGGGCTCCTGGGTGTTCGCGAACTACCAGACAGGAGGAAGACTGACCGCTGTGATAAACGTGAACGAAAGCGTTCAAAGCATGACCGCGGACAACTCGACATCCCTTGGAACTATAGGAATAACGTTCCAGAACGCCACGCTGCAACCGAACCAGAGCATATCGGAACTCTCAGCCTTTGTCTTCGGGCTTTATCAGGAATCCATTGTAGTGCAGGAGACGCGCGACAGGCTTATAAACCCAGTAACTCTCAACATAAGCCCTGCAGAGCAGCTTTCCATAGCAGTGGAATCGAGGACTGAATATCCCGTATACAACAGAAACGAGACCATAATTATAACAGGAAACGTTACGTTCGACCCATGGAATGTCGTCTATTACATGAACGCAACGCTCGACAGAGGAACGCAGAACAGCTCAGATGATATAGAGATTCCCCTTTATGATGACGGAACTCATGGAGATGCCCAGGCGGGAGATAACGTATTCACAAACACATATTCTCTCAACAGCAGCGAGAACACTGGCCAATGGACGCTTGTGATAAGGCAATACGACTACAACAGGCATTACATAAACGAGAGCAGCTACGCCTTCAACATCACAAGCCAACTTCATGCGAACCTGACAATACTCAACCCCACGGGCCTGCCAAGGATTGCGAATGCCACACTCAATCTCACAAACTTCAGGGAAGATTCCCCGATTGCCGGAGCATCCGTAAACTGTTCCACGAACGGAGCGCAGATACCGCAATCTAACATCACGGACAACAGTGACGGGACGTATCAAATAATCTTCTCCACGCCAAGCGAATACGGGCTGTACAATCTCAGCTGCGTTGCGCAGAAGGATGGAAACGCAGGAAGCGATGAGCAGAACTACACAGTTGAGGCGCCGACAACCAATCTCTCCCTCCTGCTGCAGCCGAACTATTACATAGCATATAATGTCAGCTGGGAGGGAAACGAAAGCTTTGTGCTTCGCCTGACCATAAACAACACGTGGAAATCAAACTCTTATAACACCAACATCACACTCCTCTCTCCTGCCCAGATCCAGCCAAACGTGACCTCGGACACGTGCGGGACAATAGCCATATCCACACAGTGCGTAAAAGACTTTCTGATTACAGTGCTCAATTCAACCTCGCCGGAAAACTATACGCTTACGATAAACGTGAACTGGACAAACCTTGACAGCAGCCTCGGCTCTAACACGACATCCATGAACATCACAGTCCGGTCGAACCCGATTCTCAGCGTCGTTGAGGATAACATAACAGGGATAATAGCGCCGGGAAACGACACCGTGATTGCGGGATTCACTGTCTATTCAAGCGGAAACGACGTCCTTAACTCAACCAATTTCAGCGTCTACGGTCTTGACCAGTTCGGAATAACGTTTATTCCCCCAAACATATCGTCACTGAACGCCGGACAGACGCAGAGCATAGACGTCAACGTCTATGCTCCAGCAAACCAGAGCCCGGGAATATACAACGGAACAATAAACGTGACATCCTCTAACGGAGGATACTACGAGCTTCCTTTCACAATAACAGTCACAGGAACCAACATGTCAGTGAGCGCTGAGCCGCAGTATTTCTCATCCTACAACGTCACATGGTACACAAACGAGAGCTTTCTGCTCAGCGTGAACACGACAAATATAGGAAACACCACAGCGTTCTACGTTTATATAAACATATCCCTCCCGCAGAACTGGTCATCCAACGGAACATCGCTGTTCTGCGGAAATCTCTCAAAGGGCGGGTATTGCGAGTCCGACTTCAACATAACCATAGCGTCAGGAACGCGCGCCGGAAACTACACGATAAACTCCACTATATACTGGGAGGACATAAGGATAGGCCGCAAATCGAATACAAGCACGACAAGCGTTCATGTCGTTCAGAACGTTACCATGGAGACGGACAGGACATACATTAATTCAACGCTGCAGCATGGAACAAGCGCCATCATAGGCAACTTCACGCTCATATCCTCAGGAAACGATGTCGTATACAACATAACATTCAACCTCACGGGTCTGGAGAACATGACAATAGAGTTCTCTCCGCAGAACATATCCTCGCTTCCTGTAGGCTCCGCACAGACAGTCAACGTAACAGCAACCATAGAGAAGGGATTCCCTCCCGGGAACTACTCCGGAACAGTGAACATCTCTTCCTCAAACGACGGGTTCTCTCTTCTCTACATCAACATAGATGTCCCGGAAAACGGCTCATGGGAAATAAACTCCACTTATTGCGAGCACATAGAAGAACCAGCAAGCGGGACTGCATGCACGATACTAATAAACAACACAGGAAACATAGACCTTAATTTCACCATAAACCAGAGCAGCGCATCTCCTCAGAGCGGAGAGAACCTCACGTGGCCTGACAGGGAGAACTTTACAATAGAAAAACAGAACTCCACTGTTATAAACATCCTTTATGACATCACAGGCGAGCCTAAGATATATTACAACTACACGTACAACATAAGCGCACACCATGTCTCTGCTGAACCGCAATTCGTTCTTTACAACCTCATACTCAATCCCTATGTGAAGCCGAATGTTAGCATATCTCTTGACCCTTCTCAGATAGAGCAGGGCGGCTCGCTCACGATATGGGCCACAGTGAACAGCCTCTCAGGCGCGAACATAAATACTGTAGTAGCGAATGTCACCCAACCTAACGGAGTCTCAACCAACGCCACAATGTGGCTGTACCAGTCAGGAAACCCCTCTGTATGGGTTGCGTATTACCCTACAGACGCAATATACGGCACATGGGGCAACACAACGCTCAGGGGAAATTACACGGTTGAGGTCTCCGCGTTTGACGACTACGGCATGAATGGCTCTTCCAACACCACGTTCAATGCATACACGAAGCTTGTTGTATCTCTGAACACCGGGACATCAGAATACGAGCAGGGAGAGACCGCGTCGCTCAACTACCGCGTAGCAGAACTCTCAGGAGAACCCCTATCCAATACGACAGTCAATCTTGTCGTGAAGAACTCAAACCAGGAGACCATATATAACAAAACGCTTGTCACAAACCAGTACGGAAGGTTTGACACTCTCGAATCCCTCACAATACCCTCCGATGCGGTTACCGGAACATACACCCTGATATCCCATTCATCCTATTTTGACAGCGATGCCTCAAGGACAGTCCAGAACACCTCAACCTCCACTTTCGAGGTGATAGAGTCAGGAGGGCTCATCTCCCATATACAAACCGCAGTCGTGTGGTATCCTGAGAGCACGATGACATTCGGGGTAAACATCTATGATTCGAGAGGTAATCCCGTGGACCCGGACTCGATGAATCTTACAGTCTATGTGGGGAGCCCAGCACTCAACAACATCTACTTCTCCTACAACCTTAACGATTCCATATTTCAGAGGCAGGAAGAAGGGTTTTACATCCTGAGCTATGTAATGCCAGCCAACACCTCCCCCGGAGATTACTGGGCAGTACTGCGCGCAGCAAAGGGAAACCTCTACACGCTCAGGAACCATCCTTTCCGCGTAGCTACAGGCGGGCCGTACGACGTGATTATAGACTATATAGACCCGGAGGTAGAGCAGGGCTCCTACCTCAACTTCAGGGTGATAATAGAGAACATGGGAGAGTACGGACAGGACGTTGATGTCGACTACTGGATAACAGACTCCTCTGGTGAGGAATGGTCAAGAGAGTCTGCCGCTGTCTTCACGCCCTCGGGACAGAATGTCACATTTGACAACAACCTTTTCATTTTTTCCAGCCAGCCCACGGGCCTCTATACATTTCATGTAAAGGTCACGTACAGCAATCTTCAAGACCCCATAGAAAAGACAGCAACATTCTCGGTGATACCGATGCAGGCTGCCCAGCCTCCAGAAGAGCAACCTGCAGGCGGCGGAGTTCAGCCAGAGGCTCCGTCAGCAGGACCTACGCCTCCCCCTCCTGTTCCTGACATGGAAATAGAGTATTTCCCTGACGAGATAGCGGTTGAGGCTGGGGTGAGCAGATTCATCAACATAAAGCTGAACAACATAGGAAACGCCGACATACATAATATAACGTTCTCAATACAGGGAATAACCCCAGACTGGTACGAATTCGAGCCTGAAACAATAGGCGTGCTTAAGAAGGACGATTCGCTCACAGTCATACTGAAAATAACTGTTCCTGGAGGGACCAAAAAAGGCGACCACAGCGCAAAACTGATTGTGAAATCCACGCAGAAAACTATAGAAAAGCCGTTCACATTATTTGTCTTCACGTCCAGAAAGGAGCTTGCCGAGTTTGAGCTTGCGCGGCTCATAGCAAAGACATCAGACCTCGAGGAAAAAGCGAAAAAAGCGGAGTTGTCCGGAAAGGACATGACAAAGGTTTTTGAGAAGATAGACGA
Organism: Candidatus Aenigmatarchaeota archaeon; assembly: GCA_015520105.1. Taxonomy (GTDB): domain Archaea; phylum Aenigmatarchaeota; class Aenigmatarchaeia; order QMZP01; family QMZP01; genus WAQT01. The sequence goes on along the minus strand of WAQT01000005.1, from coordinate 8,880 downwards.
GATAAAGGAACAAATCAAGACAGCAAGAGACCATCTTGACAATGACAGGGTGGACGCCGCGCTCACTGCAATATACACCGGATGGAAGCTTTACAGGGAAGCCCTTTACCTTTATGAGCACGCGGAATCCAGATTCGAGATACCGTGGTGGCTTTTGCTTATAATAATCATCGCCGTTGTTGTGGTAGCCATACTCTTCCTGCTGAGGAAACTCTACGTGACCATGAAAGCGATAATCAGGGGAAGGATATCGGAAACAAGAATCGCTGAGCCAAGACTCTCAGAAGTCAAGGAAGTGATAACCTCCATGAAGAAGGAATCCGCAGAGGTTGAAAACCTCAGAAACCAGATATCCAAACTCAGAAGAACGCTTGACCTCCTCGAGTCGCAAAGAAACCAGAAGATAATATCACAGGAAGCGTATACAAGCATGAAAAAGAGCACCGAAGAGAAGATAAGCAAACTCGAGGAAAAAATAAGGAACCTTTTGAAGTCATAGCTCTCTATCAACCCTGACCACGCTGTCCGCGAACATGCTTATGTCGCTTATAAGGTTGCTTGAAACGTGCTTCTCAAGCGCGGTGAAGAACGCGCTTGCGTTTATAGACCTGAGTTTCAGGCTCAGAACATGGAAAAACTTCGTGAGCACGAGCGAGTCGCCGTAAAGAAGTATTGTCGACAGGGAGTCAAACACGAAACAGTCCGCTCCCATTCCCATTATAATCTCTTCTATTCCCGTGTCCAGCTCCATCAGTGAGCGCGGAGACGGTATAAGCAGGACCTTTATGTCAGGCTCCGGCTGTTTCGACACGGCATCGATAAAGAATATCCTCTTTACGTCTATCCCATACTCCCTGAACGCTCTTGCAAGTATGTTGTGCGGCCTGTTAAGCGATATGTAACATATGTTTTTGAATCTCTTGGAAAGCACGCGCATAAGCTTCTTCATCTCTTCATAATAAACATCGCTTGGCATAACCAGAAGCACAATCTTCCCTTTCGAGACAGCCTTCTCCATATCCTTCTCGTCCATAAAGCCTCCTATACGTAACCAAGCATTTCCAAGGATTTCTTTATGTCCTCGTCAGCAGCAGATGAAATCCTCGTTTTCATAACGCTCTCAAGCCTGTCTGCAACTTCTCTGTGCGATTCCATCTCATCGCCTTTCTCGTGATTTCCGGAATAGAACAGCATCTCCTTCGGAACGCACACCTCTTCTCCCTCCTCTGTCTTGCACAGCCTGACAAGCTTCCACCCTTCAGAATCTCTTACGCCAAACGCAAGATACGGGTCTTTCCGGGAGAAGAGCTGCATGAACGCCTCCTTCCTGCCTTTGCCTGCTCCCTTTATCAGAGGAACAAGGCTTTCTCCGTCTGTGTTGTTGTAGCTTATCCCGACAATGTCAAGAATTGTGGGCATTATATCCACGCTTTCAGCGATATCGCGTATTCTCATTCCACGAACGGAAGAGGCAGGGTTTGATATCACAAGCGGAACCCTCGTTTCCTCATCGAAAAGCGTTTTCCCATGCAGAAGATAGGTTCTTGCGCTGTTATAACCGAAATCTGAAAATCTGTGCTCCCCGAAAGACTCTCCGTGGTCCGATGTTATAACAAAAACAGTCTTTCCCTTCAGACCAAGCGAGGATATCTTATTCACTATTCTTCCTATGTTGCTGTCAGCATAAAGAATCTCTCCGTCGTACTTTCCTATCTCTTCCCTTATTGTTCTGCTTTTGTTAACTCCGGGCTGATTGTATATCTCGCTTTCGTACGCGCCCCCTCCGTCAGAGAACCTGTCAAACTCCGGAGGAGGGTTGTAGGGCGTATGTGGGTCGAACAGATGGACGAAGAGGAAGAACCTTCTTCCCGCATTGTTCTCAATCCATGCCAGTGCTCTGTCTGTTGTTTCTGCTGCTCTCCTGTATCTTGCTCTTGATATGAGCTTTACCCTTTCCGACTCGTTTATATCAGTGTTCCGCCTTGCCCATCTGACTGCGGGAACGCCCTCGGGAATGTCATAGACATCAAATCCGTCAGAGAGGTTCTTCAGCATGAAACTGCTCACGAACCCGGCGGTTGAATACCCGTTCTCCTTCAGAATCCCTGCAAGCGTTGCGATTCCGTTGCCGCTGTCCGTGGGAAGATATTTCCTGTGATGAATGGGGTAGAGCGAAGTCATTATCGACCAGTGCGAGGGCGGGGTAAACGGTATGTTCGAGAACGCGTTCTCAAAAACCACGCCTCCTGCTGCAATTCCGTCGATGTTCGGGCTTGTTTCTCTGAAATATCCGTAGGAAGAGAGATGGTCCGCCCTGAGCGTGTCTATTGATATAAGCACGATGTTGCAGTTATCGCAGGAGTTCCACTCCCCCGCGCTCTCAGAAACCATCCCAGAGAATGACGGGTATAGAAGAGCAGCCAACAGCGCCGCTGCAGCAAGGGATACAGCTATTTTTCTCCCCATTCGTTCACAATGAATTATTATTTTCCTGTCTTAAAAAACTGCAACGAAATCAGACTCTGTTTAAACATGCACGGTTTTTATTAAATTTATAGCGGGCGAACCATAATTTAATATGCTTCCAGCAAGAACGCGCGTTCTCGTGTTTTTTGCTGCAGTCTTTGTACTGGCAACGCTTTCTGTCTTCAGCACTACCGGATTCTTTGTGAATGTCTTCCTCATATCTCCACAGCAGGCTAATGTTTCCCAGAATCCGAGCATCACGTTCATGTGCAACGCAAGCACAAATTCCTCGATAACAAGCATTTCGCTTTATCACAACATCAACGGAAGCTTCTCCCTGAACAGCACTTTGTATTTCGGGCAGCTTGCAGAAGACAGCGCAACGCTTCTGCTCTGCCATTTCAACGGAGAGTATGCGTGCAGCGATGAGACCGCAAACCACACAGGCACTTCGTTCGAGCGGGCTGTAATAGGAGAGGGCATCCATATAGACGGGAACGATAAGGTCTCCTTTCCTATAGCTAACAACATTGACATAAGCGAGGGCACGCTCGAGCTCTGGCTGAGGTCTCCGTCCAACCTGACAGAAGAGAGATGGATATTCATTGCTGGAGACGACAGCGTGTTCAACAACAACGAAATCCGGCTGTGGATATCCGGCGGAACTCTCTACTTCAGGATATACAACGAATACGAGACGCCAAACACTGTTACAAGGAACATATCGGACTGGGAGAACGGAAGCTGGCATTACCTTGTTGCGGAATGGAACACTATAACCGGCGGCGGGAACGACTGGGACTGGATGGACCTTTTTGTTGACGGAAGCAACGCATCCAACACGTACAATATACAGGACCTTGTCTATATGGGTGCAATGTCAAACTATATGTATCTGGGAAGCTACAAGGACGGAACAAAGCAGATCAACTCAACCATAGACGAGTTCAGGATATCCAACTCAAAGAAAACAGGAAGCCAGATAAATCAGACATACCAGAGCTTCTTCTCCTACAAGAACGTAAGCGCCAACTGGACAATATCAGGGATACCTGACGGAACCTACATATGGAACTGCCTGTCCTACGCAATAGACGGCGGCTCCAACTGGTCATACCAGAACAGAACGTTTTATGTGGATTCTTATTCTCCTCCTTCCGTAAATTCCATAATCCTTTCTCCAAACTCAACAGACGACGTTGACCCCGGAGTGAGCGTAAACGTAACAGCCAATATCACTGATGCGAGCGGAGTGCACACAGCGGTCTTTCAGTACAAGAGGTCAGGGATATCCTCCTGGACCAACCTCACAATGACCAATTCCTCTCCGGATGAATGGAGAGCAAACTTCACCCTTGCCTCTCCGCCTGATACATGGTATTACAGAATATGGTCAAACGACACCCTTGGCCATTCCGGATATTCCGAGGAAATGAACATCACAGCCCAATATGACTATTCATGGCATTCGTCCCCTGCAAACATGGGCGAACATTTCATATACTTCGGCTCCACAGAAAGCATAGGAACCATTGCGATAAACAATACAGGGGACTATCCCCTAAACTTCCGGATATCATCCGATTTCCAGAACACGTTCTTCAATATCTCAAACCCAGACAGCTTTGACATAGCGGCAAAGGATGTCGTATATATCGGAGTGAACGTCACAGCCCCGGGAGAGCCCGGAGAATACCCTGTTCTTATAACAGTGAACGCGACTTCGGAGTCGGCAAATCCTTCCCTCGCGTACATCAATGCCACAATCGTGTCATACTGGGGCGGACCGTATCTTACAATGACTGTTGCAGAATACGATAACATAGTGGAGCAGAGCACTTCGGGAATAAACTACAGCGTCAGGGTGAGAAACATAGGAAACGAGACCGCTTCCAGCGTCTGGATAAACTGGACGTTCCCTTCCGGATGGAGCGTCTCTTGGGGAAACCTCACGCTCTTTGCTGGAAACATGACAAACGGCTCTGTTACATGGAACAACGTTTCTGTCAACCTTGGAAGCACCGCAGCTGCGGGCGTCTCATACGTTTATGCCAATTCCTCTTCCAACGAGAACGCCTCGGCAAACGCGTCAATAAAGGTTTCTGTGGTGTGCAGCAGCGATGACGGCGTGTGCGGAAGCGGGTGCAGCTATGTAAGCGATTCTGACTGTTCCGTTCCGTCGCAGGGAACGTCAACGTCTGTTGTGTCCGGCAGCGGATTCGTTGTGATAGAATACGCGATGAATGTGTTCTCTCCTGAAAGGATTGAAGCTGTGAGGGGAGTTCCTGCTCGGTTCACTGTGTTTGTGAGCAACCCGTCCAAAAACACCCTTCTGCAGAATGTCACTCTTACGATGTCCGGTTATCCGCTCTCTCTCACAACCATCAGGCCTTCTCAGCTGAACCTTTCCTATGGACAGAAAAAGCCGTTTATTGTCAGCATGGATATTCCGGACTACCTTTCTTACGGAGCAAGAAACCTGAATATAAGAGCAAGCGCTTACGCCTCTTACGCTCTCCTTCCCAACAAGACGCTGATAAGCAACAGCACCACAGCGCTTCTGGTCATAGGCAGCAGCACCAATTTCACGCAGAACTTCTCCGCAGAAGCGCGCGCAATAATAGATGAAATAAGCAGTATGGGCGCAGACACAGCCTCCCTGGAAGAGCTTGCGGAAAGGATAGAAAGATACGCAAACGAGTCAAGGAAGGACGAGGCTCGTTCCCTTTTGGAAACGCTTGAGAAACGCATGGAAGAGGCGCAGAAAGCGCGTGAGCTTATAAACAGGTCGCTATCCGAAATATCTTTCGCAAAATCTCTCGGCCTGAAGCCTTTGAGGGCAGAGATGTTTGCATCCCTCGCAGTTTCCGCCTTCTCGAGGGGAGATTTTGAAAGAGCGTCTGAAAGGGCGCTTGCTGCAATGCATGCATACGATTCAGAGGCAAGGGCTGTTGCTGAAACGCTCTTTTTCGTGAAAAGCAATTTTCTCGCTATTCTCTCCGTCATAACAGCAGCGCTGCTTTTTTCGCTATGGTTCAGAAAGAAGGCAATGCTGGCTGTTCTTTCAGCAAGAATAAAAAGGCTGGAGGCTGAGGAGAGAGGCATAATAGAGCTTGTTCGCAAAGCCCAGACAGAGTTCTATGCCAGAAGGGCTATCAGCAAGGAGGAATATTCCAGCAGGATAACAGGGCTTGAGAAAGACCTTGCTGAAACCGCCAGAAGAAGGGTGCAGGCCGCAATAAGAATGAAGACGCTTCTTCATAAAGGAGACCGGATAAGCATCCTTGAGAAGGAGAAAAGGAATATAAAACGCAGGATAGGAAAACTCCAGTCAGACTACTTTGGGGCCGGAAAATTCGGAAAAACTATTTATGAAAGGCTTCTGAACAGCCTCCTCTCCGAGCTTGATTACGTGTCCTCGCTAATAGATAAAGAACGGGGAAAGAGAAGACCGGTTCTTGCGGTCGCTGTTCTGCTCGTGCTGGCGCTCTCAATTCCGCTTGCATCAGCGTATTCAGAAGACCAGTCCTCAGCCCGCGACGCTATAACGCGCGCGGAGAAAGAGCTTGCTGCAATCAGATACGGAAAAACCTATGCGAACGACACGCTCAACGAGGCAAAGGAGCTGTTCGCTCTTGGGCACTATGCGGCTGCGGAAGAGTTTGCAAAAAAAGTCATGGACATAAAGAGGGAAGGTCTCTCCCTCAGCAGGGCAATAGACGATATAGAAGCAGAGATATACCTTGCGGAGTCGGCAGGATTCAATATGTCAAGAGCAAGAGAGTCATTTGAAAGGGCGCTTGATGCATTCTCAAGAGAGGACTTCCCCGAGACAAGAAGGTTTCTTGAAGAGGCAAGCAGAAGGGTAGATGAAATCAGGCAATCATCAACTCCGGACTATTTTGAGATGCTTGCAAACAACCTTGCATACAGCTGGCATATCCTTGCTGCGTTCTGCGCCTCTCTGGTTGCGTTTCTGTTCCTGATGCGCAGGGTCTCGAAAAGGAGAACGACCGCACGCGTTATAAGAAACCTCAAAAGGAAAGAGCGCTCTTTTGCGGAATCGATAAAAAGGCTGCAGAAACAATATTTCGAGGAGATGAGCATTTCAAAACATGATTATGAAAGAATGATGGAACGCTACAGGCAGGCAATGATGCGTGTTCAGAAAAAGAGGCTGGCGATTGAGGCCACATTTAATAAGGCGCAGCAGAAAACATATAAAAGGTAAGTTATGGAAGAAACATCCAAGCCGCAAGGAGCCGCATCCGGCACAGTGTTTGATGTGAAGGGAATAAAGCAGTCTGTGGAGAAAGCTGTCCGGCATGCCAGAAAGAAGCCGAGAAGAAGGTATTTCACCACAGGAATAGAAGGACTGGACAGCCTTTTCGAGTTCGGAATACCCGAAGGCTCGAGGGTGATAGTGGCAGGAGGAAGCGGCTCGGGCAAGACCATACTCTGCCTTCACATAATATCCAACGCAGCAAAGAGGGGAAAGAAATGCCTTTTCATGTCATTCGAAGAGCATGAAAACAGGCTTAGAGAGCACATGGAAGACTTTGGTTTTGACCCGAAGCCTCTGGAGAAGAAAGGAAGGCTTCTTATAAAAAGGTTCAGCTCCTTTGAAGTGTCAAGGTCGATAGAGGCGCTTCTTGCAAAGAGCAGGGGAGAGCTCTATATCGACGTCAAGCCTGTCATCATACCGAAAAACTTTTCTCCCGATGTTATAGTGGTGGATTCCCTGAGTTCGATAGCTTCTGTGTTTGCGGGCCACCCGTTAAATTACAGAACCTACATAGAGCAGCTCTTCAGGTATTTCGAGGAGATAGGGGCAACAAGCTTCCTGATAACAGAAACCGAACAGGTTCCAAGAACGTTCAGCCCCACAGGAGTGGAGGAGTTCCTTGCTGACGGAGTGATAGTTCTGTACAACCTACGGAAGGGAGACGTGCGCGAGAGGGCGATAGAGATTCTCAAAATGAGAGGGGCCCAGCACAAAAGGTCGCTTGTTGCAATGCAGATTGTAGGCGAAAGGGGAATAGAGGTCTATCCGGAACAGGAAGTGCTGATAAATATTGAATAGCCTGCAAACGTTTATATTTTACATGGAGAAATATAATCATGGCTGAAATACAGTCTATAGAAATGCAAGGAAACGAGGCGGTGATCACGCTGAGAATGAGCAGGGAAGAATACGGAATTCTTGGACAGAGCACAAAGAATCTCCTCCTCCTTCCTGTTGGAAACTCTCTGAAATCCACTCTTACAACAGGAAAACTCGGAAACAGCAACAGGATAATGCTTCCCAAGAAGGCTCTGGAAGCGCACGGAGTCGGAGAGCTCGAGAAAAAGGTTCCTTACAGAATGTTTAACCTTGACGGAGACGTCTTCCTTCTCATAAGGCTCAAAAGGTCGATGCTGGGCATACCCAAATTTGGTGACTGATATGGAAAGAATAACAACAGGAATAAGAAAGCTTGACTCGCTCCTTGGAGGCGGGTTTCCAGTGAACGCGAGCGTTCTCCTTTCAGGCGGGCCGGGAACAGGAAAAACCATATTCGGTCTGAACTTCCTTCTCGAGGGCGCAAGAAAGGGGGAGAAATGCTGCTACGTGAGCCTCAACGAGACGAAAGACAACATAATCAGGGCAGCGAAGGGAATACATTCGTTGTCCGATATAGACAAATATCTTGGCAAAAACCTCGCCGTAGAGTACATACCACTCGGTCAGAGCAACGTGACTCTTCACAGATTCGCTGAGACTCTGAACGACTACCCGTCACTTGACCGCATAGTGATAGACAACGTGAACAAGCTCCTCATGTCCGCGGACACCCAGAAGAGCTACAGGGTTTATTTCTCTGAGATATTGAAGCAGCTCAGAAACATGAAATCTTCTATGATAATATGCGAAACCGCAGGAGATGAGCTTGACAGCGGAAACATGGAATCCTTTGAATGCGACGGCGTTGTTCAGCTGTCCTTCCTTGAGCTGGAAGAGAAGCCTTCCCGCTCCATCACTGTCCACAAGATGCGCTTCACATCCTTCGAGCCAAAAGTCCCGCACGAGATGACAATAAGCGACAAGAAGATAGACATAGGCGAGGCAAAGGTTATCTGAACCTCTCCTTGATGCTCTCCAGCACCCTGTTTGTTTCCTCAAGGTCCCTTTCCATATCCTTAAGCACGCGGAATATTCTCTTGAGAATGAGGCAGTTTGTGCACATACAATCCCTGATAGCTTTTTGATGCTAAATTTTAAATCCTTTAAATCTTTTTAACCAAGAAAAATCCATATTTCGGTATGAGGCTTTCCGAGTCCCTCAGAAGAGGGATACTGGAAACAGCCGCAGGCGGCATAGCTAACAGGTTCAAACTATACAAAAGAAGGGACGTCCTCTTCTTCGCGGACAT
>WAQT01000004.1 GCA_015520105.1 Candidatus Aenigmatarchaeota archaeon | reverse complement strand
AGGGAGGGGTGAAGTACGTCTATAACCACGAGTGGCCCTGGCAGAGGCCCTCGCTCTGGACAGAGGTTTCGCTCGCGCACAGGGCGGACTCCTCGATGGACGGGTGCGTGGATTCCGGGGAGCTGGCGTCGTTTATAGATTTGTGGCTCTCCGGAGGGGACGTCTCCCTGAAGGACCTTGTGGGCGCTGTTAAAATCTGGATGGGCTGCTGAATTAACAACCGGCAATAACCAATGATTCCCTCAATTTTAAATATTTTAACAATATATTTCACACAGGCACCGCGAAAAGCAGAAAACTAAAACTCGGCAGGGTCGTTGAATGAAAAGAAAGCGTTTCTATCCGGCAGTTCTTGCGTCCGTGTTTCTCATGTTTCTAGCATCCGCTCCGCTCTCCCATGCATACGGCATAGACGTGAGCTTTGACAGCTACACGAAAACTGTCTATCACAGACAGCCTGCCACGTTCGGGATGACCATATCAAACTTCCTCGGCTATGGAGATTTGTTCTCAATCTCTGTGAAGGGAGAGCATCTCGAGTGGTACCAGCCTTTATACCTTGCGGTTTTCATACCGAGCGGGGAATCAAAAGCTGTGAACCTCACGTTCTTCCCAACAGGCTTCGATTCCGGGAGGTTTGAATACGATGTTGAGGTGAGTTCGAACACCGCCCCGAAAATAAGCGAGAAGAAAACGCTTGTTCTCAATGTCCTCCGAAGAACCGACATTTACAACCTCTCGGCTGAGTCTGATGGCCAGACTGTTTACTTTTCCATGACATTCGAGTCCATAGAGAGCGTAGCATTCGACATAAAATACGAGGCAGTGAACGAAGATGGAGAGGTCATAGCATCCTCAACAGAGACGCTCTCGATAGGAAAGGGGAAGAGAACCCTGCAAAGAAGACTCAACCTTCCGGAAAAAACTCTGGCAGGCAACTACACGCTCAGGGTAAGCATAGACAGCATGATGCTTTCCAAAGAAACACAATTCGAGATAAAACCGGTTCACAATGTAGTCATAACAACAATAAAGGAAACCACTCCACTCTACGAGGACGTGGTTGTATCCATAAGGAACGATGGAAACGTCATAGAGAGCAACGTGGAGAACGTCCAGACCCTTCCGAACAATGACTGGGTGACAGGCCTGGTTACAGAACCGGAGAAATGCGAGCCTGTTCTGGACAAAAAGAACTGCAAATACGTTATTGATAATCTCAGGCCAGGAGAAACCGCATTCATAACCTACAGGCTCGAGTTCTGGCCCATCTACGCCCAGTACGCGTTTGCCGCAATAGTTATAATATCTGTAGTCGCCTACTCCTTCCTGAGAGCATCAAGACCGAAGATAGTGAAAAGGCATGTCAGAAAAGCAGGAGGAAAGCATTCCATAGTTATAGAGATAAAGAACCCATTCCTCAAGACTCTGAAAAACGTGATAGTCAGGGACTGGGTCTCCCCCCTCGCTCACGTCGTCCATGACGAGGTAGAGGCGGTGAAACCCGCGCTGAAAAGGAGAACGGACGCAGGAACAGAGCTTATATGGAAGCTCGGAGACATAGGCCCGAACGAGACCCGGATAATCACGTACCATATAAAGCCTCTGGTGTACGGCAGCCTGAAGATGCCCAGAGCCTATATGAGATATCATGACGAGAAGGGAAAGAGGAGCAGGGTTCTTTCCAAACAGCTCGTTCTGGAATAACCGGATTCCGAACATACGATTCTTAACAGATTGCGCAGAAAAGGAATCCCGGGAGTGGGACTTGAACCCACGACCTCACGGTCTCTGCATATCACCGGAATGAATCCTCAACAGACCCACTTCCAGCAGGCTACAGCCTCGCACCATTCTATGGCCGTGCGCTCTAGCCAGCTGAGCTACCCCGGGATGTCATAGAATATATGCACAAAACCTATTTAAATGCGGCCTTGAAGCGCCGATTTACTTCCTTCTCTGGAGGTTCCTTATCCTCACATCCAGCTCCGTCAGCTGTTTCTCGTAATCCTGCATCATCCTGTTGTACGTTTCCTTGTCTATCTTCTTCTTGTAGAACTTCTTCTCTATCTCCTTCTCTATCTCCTCGACCTCCCTTTTTCTCTCCTTGAGCGACTCCACGCTTTCCTTGGCTATGGAGTTTATGTGCCTGAATATCATCATGAAGGCGAGGGCAAGGCCAACATAGAGAACTATATATCCCATCGCAAAGAGTCCCACCATGGGAGTTATATACAACGCTATCGCGAATATCACTCCGGACACGACGAAGCTCGCTGCCCAGAGAAGCTGGAGCTTGTCTTCATGGTCCATATTGATAATTTAATCTTTCATCCTTAAATTACTGCAACAAATTAAAGCAGCCGGCGCCTTATATTATTATGGGAATCCGCACGCTTCTGTTCGGCTGGGGCTGGAAGGTCCGCCATCTCAGGAAGAGATGGGACAGGGAGAGGGAGAAAGCCCTGAAGAAGGAGAATCCTCTGAGGAGCAGGCTTCTGGAGAAGCTCGACAAGACAGAGGAGAAGCTGAAAATCCTTGAGGAGAGAAGGCTTAGCAGGTGGGACAGGGCAAGGTTCTCCAAAGAGATTGAGATAGACCTCGAGGAGATAAAGGCCATGATGGATGCTAAACCTGAAGAACTGGAACAATAATTCCGCAGCAGACTATCGTTTTGTTATCCTCACGCTCTTTATCCTCTGTTCTGTCGCGTCCTCAACCTCTATCATAACCCTCTTCAGCCTTATCCTCTCCCCCTTCCTCGGTATCCTCTGAAGGCGCTGTTCTATGAACCCTCCTATCGTGTTGCAGTGTTTCTGCTTCAGCCCGAGATTGAGCGTCCTGTTTATCTCCTCTATGGTGGCCTTCGCGTCCACTATCACCACCCTGTCGCTAATCCTTCTTATATACTTGCTTTTTCTCCTGCTCTTGTCAAATATGTCGCCTACAATCTCCTCAAGTATATCCTCCATTGTCACAAGGCCGGACACGTGGCCGTATTCGTCCACAACAATCGCCATCGGAACGTCCTTTCCCTCGAACTCAGAAAGAAGGTCGTCTATCTCCTTGGTCTCCGGAACGAAATACGCGGGCCTGCAGACATCCTTCACCCTGATATCAAGCCTGTTGTCTTTCATATACCTCAGCACATCGTCCACGTCCAGAATCCCTATAATCGTGTCCCTGTTGCCCGAATACACGGGATAACGCGAGAACGGCGTCTTCACGACAAAGTCAATCACATCAGCAAGCGTGTCATTCCCGTCCACCATCTCCACCTCTATCTTCGGTGTCATGATCTCCACCACCCTCGTTCCCTCGAATTCCAGCACATTGTGCATCATCTCCGCCGCTTCCCTGTCCAGTATCCCCTCCTCGTAGCCCATTGTCACCATCGTTTTCAGCTCCTCTTCAGAGAGCGCCGCTTCCTTCTTCGAACCGAGGAGCCGCGACATCCCTCTTGATATGAACTCGAACAACGCGACCAGAGGGGAAAGTAGTACGGAAAGAATCTCCACAGGCCTTGCCATGAGGAGGGATATCCTTTCAGCGTTCTGGTTCGCAAAAGTCTTGGGGGTTATTTCCCCAAACACCAGTATGAGAAACGTCATCACCCCCGTGGCTATGCCCACTCCTGAATTCCCGAACATCTCGGTGAAAACCACGGTCGCGAGCGACGCCGCTCCTATGTTCACTATGTTGTTCCCGATAAGTATCGTGATTATGAGCCTGTGGGGATTCTGCTTCACCCTGAGAAGAGCCTCAGAACCCCTCTTCTTCTGCCTGTAAAGAGACTTCGCCTTCACCATGCTGACGGACATGAATGCGGTCTCTATTCCAGAGAACATGGCGGACAGGAATATCAGGACAATAAGAACCGCAAAGAACACCTCCAGCATCACATTTCACCTTTGCCAACTCCCCGGGAATTGATTTCTCCAAGCAGTTAATTAATTGTTGAACAAACGCCTTTAAATCTTCCGCCTGCCGCAGGAGCGGGTCTAATTAATCACCAACATAACCAACAAAGACGCGCGCAAGGAAATTAGACATAACAGCTGTTAGGCGTCCAGAACGAAGTGAGTGTCTGCAAAGCATGGCAAAATTTCTTTCAGAAATTTGAGTCTGGTGTCAGTCTGTGGCGGGAAGGCGCGCTTCTCGCTTATTTTAAAACATGTTATTGCTTTAAAGGAATTGTGAAATAAATGGAGCGCAGGGGTGGATTTGAACCACCGTCTCTGGCTTTGCAAACCAGCGCCTTAACCGACTTGGCTACCTGCGCACTACAATATTTTCCCAAAAGTTTTTAAGATGCTTTACAGTTTCATGATTTAATTCTACTATCTTCATTCCTTCCTTTTTCAATTCATAAAAAAACTTATTTGTCCTAAGAGCCGTGTTTAACAAGATGAGCATGTCTCTTTCTGGAGATTTTGGAAGTTTTTTAATTATTCTTTT
>WAQT01000003.1 GCA_015520105.1 Candidatus Aenigmatarchaeota archaeon | reverse complement strand
GTGATAAAATGGAAAGGGAACAAATAGCAAGATATTTGCAGGGAGAATTAAGGAGAATGCCTGAAATAGCTGAAAAAATGACACAAAGAGATGGCATTCCTTTGAATTATAGAAGCCTTTATTTCAGGCTGAAAAAAAGGATAGATAATTTCTTAGAAGGAAGGGAAGAAAGGCTTATAATTATGCCGGGCTTAAGGGGAGTGGGAAAAACCACTATTTTATTTCAGTTATATAACTATATTACAAAGCAGAAAAAAATAAGCCAAGAGAAGGTGCTAGTTTTGTTTGCAGATGAGTTAAAAAAATACTTTGGCATAGGAATTTCAGACGCTGTTAGAGTTTTTACAGAAGACATAATGAGAACTGATATATCCTTATTAAGAGAGAAAATCTTCATTCTGATAGATGAAGCCCATTTTGACAAGGAATGGGATTTGGGAGTTAAACTGATTTACGACAGAAACAAGAACGTTTTTATCCTTGTTACTGGCTCGTCCGCCTTAAGCATGGAGATGAGCGCAGATGTAGCAAGAAGGTCTGTAAGAGAGCCATTGTTTCCATTAAATTTCTCTGAATATATGATATTGAAATACAAGTTTTTCCCAGAAAAGAACACAACGCCAACTATAAGAAATATTATTTTCAACTTGTCTGAAACAAGCATAAAACAAGCTTCTGATATATTGCACAAAATCAATATTAGAAGCGTAAAAGAGAATATAGACTTGAATAGAGAGTTTGAATATTTTTTAATGAAAGGCGGCTTTCCTTTTGGCTTAACAACAGAAGACAAAATAACCTATGAAGGAATAAACGGCATGATGGACAGGATTGTGGAGAAAGATATATTGACATTGAAATCTTTCAGCTCGGAAACAAGAAATCTTGTTACAAGAATAATATATTTTTTAGCAACGCAAAAACCCGGCGGAGTGTCAGATGCAAGACTCTCGCAAAGATTCGGAGCTTCGTCTAAATTAATAAGAGATATTCTGGACATATTAGAGAAAACCCATCTGGTTTTTAGCGTGAAGCCTTATGGAGGAGCTGGAAAAATAGCAAGAAAGCCGTGGAAATACTATTTCCTCTCGCCTTCAATAAATGCTGCAATAAGATACAAATTAGGCATATTAGATATTCTGGACAGAGACATGCTGGGAACACTTTGCGAGAGTCTTGTCGCTTCTTCGCTCTTCAGAATAAAAGAGACGATTTATCAGATGGGAATATTTTATGATGCAGAAAAAGGAGGCGTGGATTTTATTATACAGAAAGGTTTTGACGAGTTAATTCCAATAGAAGTAAGCATAGGAAAGAAAAGCAAGAACCAGATAAAAAAAGCAATCAATAAATACAAGGCAGAATACGGAATAGTAATATCTAATGAAAACAGCATTAAGAAAGAAAACAATATAATTTATATACCCATAACGTTTTTTTCATTTATGTAGGGGAGAGAACCAATATCGTTAATGCAAGAGGTTATGAAGCAATAAACATCTATCTTCCAGGCAGCTGCCGGGAATCACATTCCGCCGAGTCCGAACTGCTTCGCAATCTGCGCGAACGGGCCTCTCCTGAAGCCCTTCCCTCCCTTCGCCATTTTCATGAGCTTCTGGGTCTGCCTGAAATATTTGAGAAGCTCCCTGACCTCGCTCTCCGGGACTCCCGAACCCTTCGCTATCCTTGAGATTCTGGACGCCTTTATCAGGTCAGGCTCCTTCCTTTCCTCAGGGGTCATGGAGTCTATGGCGTAACGCCATCTCCTCATCTTCTCCTCCTGCACGTCCAGCGTTCCCTTCGGAAGCTTCATGCCTCCAAGACCGGGTATCATCTCAATTATCTTTGACATGCTTCCCATCTTCTGCATCTGGCCTATCTGTTCATAGAAGTCGTTCATGTCGAACTTCCCTGACATTAACCTCTCAGCTGACTTTGCGTCTGCGCCTATACCTGCTTCTCTCGCCTTCTCGAGCAGGCCCTGCAGGTCTCCGTATCCTATCAGACGCCCCACGAATCTCTTAGGGTCGTAAGCCTCGATGTCGGAGAGCTTCTCTCCGGTTGTGATGAATTTCACTGTCGCTCCGGAAACAGAGGCGGCTGCAAGAGCGCCTCCTCCCTTAGCAGTGCCGTCCATCTTGGTGACTATCACCCCTGTTATGCCCACAAGCTTTCCGAACTCCTCGGACTGCCTTCTCGCAGCCTGGCCTATGTCCGCAGGTATCACAAGCAGCACTTCATCCGGCTTTGCCGCTTTCGCAAGCTCTTTCAGCTCCCTCGCAAGCTCCTCGTCAAGGGCGTTCCTGCCGGCGGAATCGAATATCAGGACATCCTCCTTCGAGTTTCTGAGCGCGAACGCGGCCACATCCTTCGGACTCTTCCCTTCAGTGTAAGCAGGTATGCCCAACGATGATGCTGTCTGGCTTATCTGCTCCTTTGCGGCAGGCCTGAACGTGTCGCACGCGACAAGGGCCGGCTTCAGCCCCCTGCTCCTGAACCACTTGGCGAGCTTTCCGGCTGTCGTGGTCTTTCCCGAACCGAAGAGGCCGACAAGAAGGATTCTCTGCGGTTTTATCTCAAGCCCGCCTTCGCCTTTTCCCAGAAACCCCACAATCTCGTCGTATAGAACTTTGATGAAATGCTCCTTGAGAGTCATTCCGGGAGGCGTCTTGCCGGACAGCACTTTCTTCTTTATGCTGTCAGAGAGTTCTATAACAAGTTCAGCATCCACATCGGCCTGGAGGAGGCTTCTCTGCAGGTCCCTTATCACGCTCTCAACTGCTTCGCGGTCTATGCTGGAGAGCGAGGATATCTTCCTGAACGCCTGCTTGAGGGAATCTCCGAGCTTTTCCAGAACCATATCATCACCTGGCCTATTCGACTATCCTGACCTCGCAGCTTCCCTGCGAGCCCTTTATTGCCTTCTCCACAGCCTTCGCTGCCTCCTCCACCTCAGCCCTGACCTTTTTGAAGTTCTTGCCCTTCGAGAGAAGGAGGTATCTCGGAGCAGAGAGGTATCTTGCCTCAACATTCTTTCCCTTCGTGGCGTTGAGAAGGGCCTTCTTTATGACCTCTATCCCATCCGGAGCGTAGCATGCAATCCTTAATTCCGCCCTGACCTCGTACGTCTTCTCGCCCAGGCTCTTCTTCGCGGCCTCTGCTATCCTCTTCGCCCATTCCTTTGGAACGCCCTTCGCCTCGAGAAGCCCGGGGTTTTTGACAGCGATTTCGAACACCTTTCTCAGAGAGCCAAACTCCTCCTGAAGTATTGCTCCAATCTCCCTGTAGGCGTCGTCCAGGGACTTGCCGATATCCTTCGCGACGTTCTCAAGGAGCTTCTCGGCCTTCGCCTCCCTCTTGAACTCGCTGAGCTTGGAATCCGCTTCCTGCCTCCTGACCCTTTTTATCGAGAGAGAGATGTTCTCTCCTTCAACCTTCATTACCCTGCACACGACATACTGGTTGAGCTTAAGGAACTCCCTTATGTCCCTCACCCACTTAAGAGCAACCTCTGAGACGTGAATCATTCCGGTCTTTCCGTACTCTATCAGCTCAGCGTACGCGGAATTCGGGAAAATCTTCTTTATCCTGCACACCACAACCTCTCCCTTTTCAGGCATTCCCTGCTTTCTCATAACAACCTCCATTAGCTGCCTCTTTTAGTGCCAGCGTCATTAAATTTGTAGGAGCAGTTATAAAACTATGCACCTTCGGATTGTATGCTCCCATTGATTGTATTAATAAACCATCCAGCCTATTCTATTAAATGGTCGCGCTTGCTGAGGCCCTTCTTCTGGGCGTGATACAAGGAATAACGGAGTGGCTTCCCGTATCGAGTTCCGGCCACCTCGCGGCAGCGCAGGTGCTTCTTGGCATAAGGGCTTCCGTGTTCTTTGACGTGATGCTTCACGCGGCCACGCTCGCTGTCGTTTCCGTCGTGTTCAGGAGGGAGATTCTCTCCATTATTCGCGCTCTCTCCCGAAGGGATTTCTCTTCCCCCGATGGAAGGATGGCTCTCTTCATCCTTGCGGGAAGCGTTCCGACCGCTGCCATAGGGTTTCTCTTCCGCAGCGCGTTCGAGGCGATGTTCAGCAACCTCTTTTCCGTGGGTCTCATGCTCATCTCGACAGGATTTGCCCTCTTCGCGTCTAGATTCTCCAGACCGGGCGGAGAGCTTGACTTCAGGAGGTCTCTCCTTGTGGGCGCGGCGCAGGGCGTTGCGATAGCTCCGGGAGCATCGAGGAGCGGGCTCACGATATCAGCGGCGCTTCTCTCCGGAGTGGAGAGGGAGACCGCGGTGAGGTATTCCTTCCTCCTGATGATTCCCGCAGTGCTCGGCGCCATGATTGTGCAGGCAGGAAGCGCAGAATTCCAACCAGGCCTCGCCCCGGTTGCGGCGGGAATGCTCGCCTCAGCTCTCGTGGGTTACGCCTCCCTAAAGCTGCTCATAAGAATCGTGGTCCGGAAGAGGTTCTGGCTCTTCTCCTTCTACTGCTGGATTGCCGGAGCGGTCCTGATAGCACTGTCGCTATAATTGTTTAGTTCACAAACAACAAACAATCAAAGCTCTAAAGCTCCTTGACCTTCTTCCTGAATTCCTGCGCCTTGGCCTCGAGAATCTCCGCGGCCTTCGAGACTATGTAAGGG
>WAQT01000002.1 GCA_015520105.1 Candidatus Aenigmatarchaeota archaeon | reverse complement strand
GTTCCAGATAATACGCGACCACATGTTCGAGCCGATGAAGGATTTGCTGGAGATGCCGGAGGAGGCGTGGGGCATGTTCTCCAGCGCGGTCCTCAAGAAGGGAAAGAGGCCGGAGCAGTGGAAAAAGGCGGAGTTCAGGTGAGCGTTTGGCGGAGGGGACTGTCATTTATATTTCAGGAGCAGTGAGTATAAAATGGGAACACGTGGAAAGCTTTATATAACTGCGGTGTGACTATATATTAGTGATGAAATGTCTGTGAAAAAATCTTCGAAGTCCTCGAGCGCTTCCAAAACAAAATCGGGCTCAGCCAGAAAGAGCGAATCCGGGAAAAAGAAAGCGGCTGCCAGCAAGCCCGCAAAGAGTGAAAAGAAGGGACCGGGAAAGAAGGAGAGGATTGAGATTCTCAAGAAGTTCACGAAGCAGGTTCTGGAGAAGCACGGCCCGCTCATAAGGTCCATCGTGCTTTTCGGCTCCACAGCAAGGGGGGAGTCCCGGGAGGAGTCGGACATAGACGTGTTCGTGATAGTGGATGACACCAAGCAAAAGATAACGCCCTCTATGAAGGCCAAGCTGGAGGAGGACCTCGAGGGAATAGCGAAGAAACTGAGCAAGCACATGTCTGTCCAGCAGCCCTATCTCCTGACAGAGTTCTGGTCCATGGTGAGGGACGGCCATCCCATCGTCTTTAATTTCATAAGGGAGGGCGTTCCTGTCTATGACAAGGACGTATTCCTTCCCATAAAGAGGCTTCTCCAGATGGGAGAGATAAAGCCGAGCAAGGAGGCGGTGGAGAAGTTTCTGGAAAGGGCCCCGAAGAGGATAAGAAGGGTGGAGAATGCGATGATTTACATGGTGGTGGAGGACCTTTATTACGCGATGCTGGAGAGCGCTCAGGCGGTTCTTATGTTTCTCGGCAAGACGCCGCCGAGGCCTCCAGACGCAGCGGATGCTGTGAGGAAATATCTTGTGAGCACGGAGTTTCTGGAAGAGAGCTATGCGAAAGATCTTGAGGACATAATAAGGCTGAGGAAGGAAGTGGAGCACAAGAGGGTGAAATCAATATCCGGAAAAGAGATTGATGAGTGGCTCAGGAAGGCGAAGAGGTTCGTGAAGACCATGCAGAAGCTTATCGTGAGGATAGAGATTCTCAAGAGGGAGGGAATCATAGAGAAGTCGCATCTCATAATGAGGGAGACCGCGCTCACTCTTCTCAAGGCAATGAAGAAGCCATCGAGAGGGGACGTGATGCAGGCGTTCGAGGAGCATCTCGTGAAGCCCGGAATCGTGGACGGAAGGTATCTGGAGGTTATGAAGGAGCTTGAGAGGATGAAGGAGCTCGTCAAGAAGGGAAAGGTGATGGAGCTTCCGAAGCAGCACATACTCATGCAGAGGGAGTACGTGAGGAAGTTCATTCATGACGCGGGAAAGGTCATGAGGAAGAATATAAGGAAGGAGAACGATGCGGAGAAGGAGGATATCTGAATCCTGTCTGTTAATCCTTTAATGCTTCTGGCCTCGTCCGGGTTTTGCGCAAGGCTCTCAGGACTTCCTCCACCTCTTCTTCCACTGTCTTGTTCGTGGTATCGATTATGAGGTCGAACTTCTCCGGTTCGGGGTATCTCTCTATCCCGTAAAGCTTCCTGTATCTTCTCCTGTCGCTCTCCAGCCTCTCCCTGAGACGGGTTTTTGTTTCCTCTGGGGTGGAGTAGCTTTCGCTGGGCCTGTTCTTAAGGTCGGAGAACACGCGCCTCGCCCTCTCGGACTCGTCCGCCTTGAGCATCACCTTGAAGGCGTGGGGTATGAAATGATAGACAAGGGTTCCGTCGATCACGAAGTTGTCCTCGGTCCTGCCGAGCTTCTCCGCGTATCTGTCGACATAGATATCCGAGGAAGGGTCTTTCTCGGAGAGCTTGTTGAATTCCGGCAGCGTGAGGCCTTTCTCGCGGGCCATCATCTTCCGTATGTCTCCCATGGAGTAGTGTTTGTAGCCCAGCCTCTTTGCGAGGGCCCTCGCCAGCGTGGATTTGCCAGCTCCCGGCTCGCCGGATATCGCGATTATCATAAATAGTATTGGGGAAGGAAGTTAAAATGCATTGGAATGTCAGCGCACCATCCGGGCCAGGTCGTCGAGCATGGAGAGTATGAGCTTCTCCCTGGCAGGGTCCTCAAGAATCAGGGTTCCCTGCATCCCGAATGACATTATCTGCTTTATGAGGTATTCGAGCTTCATGTCAGACTCCCTGAGGGGTATGCTTCCTGTCACTCCGGAAGGGCCGTAGGAAACTCCGCCGAAGAACATGTAGGAGTTCCTGAGCCAGCCCTGGCCTATTGCTGAGACAACCTCCTCTATCACTCTCCTGTAGTCGTTCTCCGACCTGAGGGCGCCGGTTCCCCTCGCGTGTATATGGGCCCAGTTTATTATCGGTTCCGTCCCCTTCGTTCTCTTAACCACGTCTATCACGTCGTCGAGGGAGCCGGGCTCGTATGCGTTTCCCGTGGTCTCGATTCCCATCTTCACGTCTCCCCTCTGCTCGGCCATTATCTCGTTTATCTTGTGCACAGCAAGGGTGAGGCTCTGTTCCTTCGGCATGTTCCTGTAGAAGTTCGGTCTTATTATGAATGTGCGGTTGTCCATTATCGATGTTATGGAGCAGAATATTCTCATCTCGTCGTCAGGCATATCGCTCAGGCCTGGATGCCTCACAGAGAGTTCTATGTTGAGCTTGCTCGCCTCCTCCTTTATCCTCAGAAGGTCTCCGTAATAGCTCTTGTAGAGGTCTGAAGGGTCCTGTATCTCCGAGAACATGTCCTTCGGCAGGACGAAGGCCTTTGCTCCCACTTTGTAGAGTTCGCGGAGCGCGTTCATTGCGTCCGCAGGCGTCTTTATCACAGGAATCGAGGATATTCCGTAAGAGATGCCTATTCTCATGCCTAATCTTTCCTGTATCTTCAGCATCTTCTTCCTGAGCAGCATATCCATGTTCGCCCTTCCGACATTCCTCTTTTTATATATAGCGGATTTCGCATAAAAAGAGGAATAAGGTATAGTAACTACTATATGGTGAAATATGTTTATATAATTAATGCCGTTATCGGCATTGCTTGGAGGTTTCGCTCTCTATCCATTCTATAAATCTGGGGTTTCCTCCCTCGATTGGGATGGAGAGTATGCAGGGAAGCTCGTAGCTGTGCATCTTCCTGGTTTCGGAAACCACATTCGGGACAAGCTCTTTCCTTGTCTTTGCTATGAGGATTGTCTCGTTTGCCTTCTCCAGCTTCCCTTTCCAGTTGTAGAGGGAGAGGCTCCGCGGTATTATGTTGGCGCAGGCTATGAGGTTCTTTTCGAGAAGGAGCCTTGCTATGCTCTCGGCTTCCTCGGGATTCTTGCATGTTATGTACACCAGAACAGCTGCCATGCTATCTTTGCCTTTTTCCGGAGAGTCTGCTGTAAAGGACATAGAGTATGATTATTGCAACCGCTGCTATCGCGATGCCTGAGAGGTTGTCTCCCGATTTGGGAGCGAAGCTCAGGTTTCCAAGCTCCTTTGTTTCGCTTATCTTCCTGAGCGAGGGATTCGTGTATTCAAGAACAAGCCTGGCATTCCCGTTAACGAGCGGGAAGCTGAATCTGGTCTTTTTTGTCGCCTTCAGGGTGCTCACGTAATCCACGCCTGCTGCGTTGCCGTCTACAAGGAGTTTTGCCTCTATAGCAGTAGCGTCCGCTGTTCCCTTGTTAGCGACCTCTATGTCCAGCGCGTTCCTGTCGTAGTCCGGTTCGACTGATATTATCTGCATGATTATCGTTCCTGTGACAGGAATGCCTATGGAGAAGGATTCGGACCTGTCTGCATTGGTCTCGTCCCTGTAGATAAGGGTTATTGCGGCCGGGTAGGTCTTGTGCTCCGCTTCCGTGCTCACGCTGACCTCGAAGAGGGCCTGTTTGGTCTGGCCGGCCTCAAGGTCTCCCAGGTATATTCTTCCCCTTGAGAGGACAGGGAATATATCGCTCGAGGTGGAGTTGAAGATTGCTTCAACCTGCCTCGCGTTTCCAGAGCCTACGTTTCTTATTGCAACGTTTATCCTTGCGGTTCCCCCGGGCTCGATATCTTCAGGCTCTGTCGTGACGTCCTGTATCACCATCTTGGGAGTTCCCCTCACGGAGATTGTGACCTTTTTCTCGACGTAATTGGTTCTTGTGCGGTCCGTGTATATCCTGAACTTCAGCTCGTAGTCGCTTGAGACAGCTCCGCTCTCCACAGAGAGCCTGTAGGAGGTCTTGACCGAGCTTTGCGCTGTTATTCGCGAGAAGGTCTTGATGCTCTTCTGACCGGGAAGAAGGGAGAAGGGAGGCTCTGGGAAGATTTCCACCTGGACGTCCGTGGCGTCAGAGAGGCCGTTGTTCTGGACCTCTATCTCCACATCTACGTTTCCTCCCGGCTCCGCTGGATAGGGAGACTGGGAGGTGAGGACTATGTCGGCATTCCCGACCTCTATGGAAGCTGCGGAGATATGAGGGATAAGAAGGAACGCGGCAAATGCAATGAGAAGGATTTTTGGAGAGAACATGGAATCACCCGCTTATTATTCTTCCGTCCCGTATTTTTATAACTTTGTCGGAATATCCCGCTATTCTTGGGTCGTGGGTGACAAGCACTATGGTATAGCCCTTGTTCTTGTTCAGTTTCTTGAGTATGCCAAGGATTGATTCCCCTGTCTTTGTGTCGAGATTTCCCGTGGGCTCGTCGCCGAGAATGATTTCCGGCTCGTTCGCAAGGGCCCTTGCTATGGCGACTCTCTGCTGCTCTCCGCCGGACAGCTGGCTTGGCCTGTTCTCAAGCCTGTGGCCCAGGCCGACGGAACGGAGGAGGGAGACTGCCCTTCTTCTGGCATTCTCCTTGCCCATTCCCATTATTCTCATGGGAAGTTCGACGTTCTCGGTGGCTGTGAGGCTCGCTATGAGATTATACTGCTGGAACACGAAGCCTATCTTTTTTCCCCGTATTCTTGCGAGGCCGTTGTCGTCGAGAGAGGAGAGTTTCACCCCGTCTATCAAGACCTCCCCGGACGTCGGTCTGAGAAGGGCGCCCATGATGTCTAGGAGCGTGGTCTTTCCGGAGCCCGAGGGGCCCATTATGGAGACAAAAGAGCCTCTCTCTATCTGCAGGCTTATTCCTTTCAGGACCTCGGTTTCGCACTCAAGGCCCTGCTCTTTTCCGTAGCATTTTTTTACGTTTCTGACCTCTATTATCGGTTTCATGCTTTCACTCGTATCTCAGGGCTTCCACCGGGTCGAGCTTTGCGGCCTTCCTTGCAGGGTAGTATCCGCCTGCGAGGCCTAGGAAGAGGGCGAAGGCGAGTCCGGTTAGCGCGAGGGAGGGCGTCACTACAGGCGTCACTCCTGCAAACATTCCGCTCAGCACCAGGGCGCCTCCTATGCCGAGCACCACCCCGCCGACGCCTCCGATAAGGCTTATCAGGGCGGATTCCGCGAGTATCTGGGAAAGGATTTTCCTGTTGGTTGCGCCAATCGCTTTCATCACGCCTATCTCCCTTCTTCTCTCGAGAACAGACATTATCATGGTGTTCATCACTCCAAGACCGCCAACGAACGCTGCTACGGCTCCTATAGCGAAATTGAATCCTCTTATCTGCTCAACAAGGCGGCCTGCCTGCCTTGCAAGCTCCTTTGTGGTCAGCGCGTCAAGATTTTCGTTAGCATCCTCTATCTCCTCTGCTATCGCCTCTGTGTCCTTCACGTCCTCCGGGACAACGTATATCATCTGGAAAGTATCGGTGTCCAGGGCGTCCCTGAGGTCATCAAATGGAACTATTATGGACTTGTCTATGTCCTGAATGCCTGTCTCCTCAAGAATGCCGACTATCTCGAAATCCTCGTTCTTCACGGTCCAGAAGTCTCCTACAGCCAGGTTGTATTTCCTTGCTATCGCGCTTCCTATCACAGCCACCCCGCTCTCTCCGTCCTCTATGCCTCTTCCTTCTTCGTATTTTATGTTCTCTCCCAGAAAGTATTCTCCCTTGCCGGGCTCTATGCCTATCACCTGATTCTCCGGTCCCTGGAATGGCTGGATGTTCTCTACGTAAATCAGGACGGGAACCATGTCCTTTATTCCACTGACTGAACGGATGCTCTCTATATCCTCATCGGTGAGTTCTCCGAAGAAGCCGAAGAAGCCGGAGTCCTTCTCTATCACGGTTATCTTTCCTGCGCTGAGCTCGAGTCCGCTCTGGACAGCGCTGTCTATGCCCTCTGCTATCGAACCGAGCGCAACGACAGCGGCAATGCCTATAAGTATTCCGAGTGTTGTCAGTATTGCCCTGCTCTTCTGCCTCATTATGCTCTTGAAAGCGAAATCGAGCATCATGGAGATCGCCTGAATATTACATATTTTGGCCAACGGCTTTTTATGACAGCGGAAGCGTCCGTAAAAGCCGTTTGAAAGGGAAGCCGATATCCAACATCATCAATCACCAGATTATTTTGCATATTTTGGCCAACGGCTTTTTATGACAGCGGAAGCGTCCGTAAAAGCCGTTTATATTCTGGTTTCTGTTTGATAAAGGTTTGCAGAAACAATGTTTATGTGCAGGCGCCGTCTGAACAGCTGTTCTCGCACACGACCTTCTCGGCCTTGGCGTCTCCGTCCGAGCAGAACTTCTCGGTGAGCGTGCCGTCGTCGTTGCAGTGGTCTTCAAGCTTCTTGCCTTGTGACGTCTCGACTACGCCCTTCTCATAGTAGTTTCTGCCGCCGTCAGAATCCCAGCACTTCTCCTCCTTCACGCATTTTCCAGAGGCGTCAGGATAGTCCCCTTCGAGTTTGCATTCAAGGCCTGAGCAGCACTTCAATCCGGCTATACCTCCGCAGGTTTCTCCTTCTGATTGGCAATCCCAAAAATTAATATCACATCTAAAAATTACAGTTTCGTTATTCCCATCTATAGTTGTTGTCTGAGGGTCTTTGGTGAAGCACGTGCCAACCCATTCCAGCATGGTGCCTTCAGGTTCAGTGATTTCCACTGAGCAGGAGTCTTTTCCTGAACATTGATATTTTTTATCTATAGTATAGCATGTTTGTATTTTTGTGGAGTTGTGGAAGATACATTCCACCGATTCGTTCACATATGAAATATTGTATTGTAACACTCTGCTTAGATTGTTGTCAGGCCATGCGTGAAGATTTACAGTAACGGTCTTTATTTCACTATCTCTCATATAGTTTCTCAAAGGAGTCACATCGAATACCAGAGTTCTTGATATCTCAGCTTCGCATGCATCATCATTGTTGTCATGCCACAAATAAAAGTCCACTTGCGGCGGATAGGATTTCAGAAAGTAACCATTCCAGGATAATATGAAGTCATGCTCTTCACATCCACCACTGTATCTGACGTTTATAATCATTGCATCACGATAAGGAACAAAGAAATCATCAAAAGAGTATTTTATCTTCACATCATCAATTATATAGGGATCCTGTGTATATTTTTCATTTGTTATTAACAGCGCCCTGTGCTCTGTCTCAGGGATGCAGCACGTCCCTCCCTCCTTGCACCAGTAATCGTCAGTCTTGGCGTATCCTTCCTTGCAGGTGGGGGGCTTCTCTTTTGGCGGGCATTCCGGAGTCTCGCACACGCATTTCTTTATGACCTGCTGTTCTGCGCATTCCTCAACAATTTCGCACACGGTCTCGCAGGAGGAATTCCATGCCGAGTTTGTTGAATTGAGAGTGGAGTTCTCACTGTCGGTGCACACTTCCTTGCACACCTCCTTTTTCTCGCACTCTCCCGGAATCACTTCTTCAACAATCTTGCAGTATTCCACCTTCTCGCCGTTCGGGCACTCGTAGTACTGCTGGCAGTTCTCAAGGTCTGTCGGGCAGGGCTTGAAGTCGCAGTTCGGAGGGACTCTGCCAACAGACGTTCCGTCAGGGCAGAGCTTCGCGTCTTCTGGACATGCAACAACCGTTGCTGTTGAAGGTTCTCCGTACTCACAGTATCCGCCTGCGTCCTCGCAGTATTTCGGCTTCTCTCTGCAGAAGCCGTTTTCGCAGCCGTTCTTGCAGTATTCCTTCTTCTCCTGGACATTGCCGCAGGAATCGAACCAGTAGACGTGCTGTCCGTAGCAGGCGAATTTTGCATGGGATTTGCACTCCTCTCCTATGCATGCTCCCTCGGCGCAGCCGTTCTCGCATTCCTTCTCTTTCTCCTGCTTGTTTCCGCACGAGTCGAACCAATAGACATCGCCTTCAAAACATTTCTTCTTGTAATGGCTCTTGCACTCTCCGGGGTTCACAACGCCCTTGTTGGGATACTCCTTCTTTCCGCCTCCCTCCTTGTAGGCGCACTCCACAACCTTCGTCTTCCAGTCTATCCACACCACCGCCTTGAAACCGGTCTCGTTGTCATAGACTGTTATCCTGTAATACTCCTTCGGTTCCATGTAGGGGTTGTCGCAGTCCCTTCTTATATCCTCGATGCTGCTGTTGGCCTGCTTTTCCGTGAAATGGGAAAGGATTATCTTTGCGTTGGGATGTTCTTTCAGGAAATCCTGTATGAACGGGTTCGCTTTTGCAAAATCCTCGGGAGAAATGTTCACGCATCCGGATACCGCTATCACAAGAAAGAGGGCCGCTATCAGCATGAAGGGGGTTTTCATAATTGTTATTATTGTTCAAGTGCATATAAATTGTTTCAGCGGAACATGTATTTCCTCTCCCACTCATCGAGTTCGCTGTCACTTATTTCCTCATGATTTTTCTTGACTCTGCGGGGTTCGGAAGGCATGAGTGTTCTGAGGTACATGCCATAGGCTGCTCCTGCAGCGAGGCCGAACAGGTGGGACCAGTGCGCTATGTTGCCTGGATAGAAGGTTCCGGCAAGGTCAAGAAGCATCCACGCGGCGGCCGCTATAATGGCGTACATGGGGACTCCGAAGGCGAGGACCACGGTTCTTGGCCTGAAGGCGGCGAGGCAGCCGACCACCCCGAATATCGCTCCAGATGCTCCGAGAGTGGACTCGTAGAAGAGGATGTCCGCAGCAGAGGAGGCGAGTCCGGAGAGGAAGAATACAAGAAGGAACCTTCTCGAACCGATGCGTGCCTCGAGAATCGTGCCGAAGAGGCTAAGAATAAAAAGGTTTGAGAGAAGGTGGGTGACGCTGGCGTGCATGAAGATGTGGGTTAGAAGCCTCCAGGGCTCTGAGAAGGCCCTTGAGGAAACAAGAACCATGGAAGGGTAGAGGAGGTCCGGCAAGAGCTGGGAGAGAGCGAACACTGCCGCTATGAGAGCGGAAAGCTTCAGCGCCCACCATCCAAAGCCGGCCATGGAAAACTTTAATACTTTCTGAATTAATAAGAAGGTTATGGGAAACTACAAGTACATAACGAACAGGGTGCTTCTCAACAAGGCGGGAGAGGAGAAGGGAAGCATTGCGGTGATGGTTCCTAAGGATACAGGGGTTGCAAAGTTCAGGTACAGGTGCCCGGAGTGCGGGCACAACGAGACTGGAGAGAAGGAGTGGAAAAGGCCGTTTTCTGTGAAGTGCTCGGGATGCGGGCTTCTTATAAGGCTTCCAAGGCTGATGAGCCAGCTGAAGAAGGAGAAGAAGGCCGGAAGGGCATAACATGCAGAGGGTTATAAATCATTGAATCCAATATTGTTTCATGGGAAGGATTTCTTCTGTGAAGAGGGCGTTCAGGAAGCCGAGGGTGCGGATTTCTGCTGACAGTGTGAGGAAGAGAAGGAAGTATATCGTGCAGAGGGTGGAAGAGAAGAACGGAAAGGAGGAGCTGATAGACCTCTACGAGGAGTACAGGAGGCCTTTCGACCTCTATCACAGGGATTCCATATCCAACGAGCTTTTGAGAAGGTACGGTCCCGGAAGGTATGTCATAAAGTCCGTGGACAGGAGGACAGGAAAGGAGATTCTTCATTATTCCGGAGAGGCAAGCCATCCCTCCAGGGGAAAGGTGTGGACAAGAAAGGAGAGGTTTGCCTATACTCAGGTAAGGAGGTCCGGAAGGAGGGTGAAGACAGCGGCCCTTGCATATTATATCGCGATATTTCTTGCGCTGTCCGGACTGTTCTTTTATTCCCTGATTAACATGAATGCGGGACTCTTGACAGCGTCTGTGGTGGCGATGGTTGCGTTCATTCTTTTTGCCATAGTGATAATGCAGGGGATATTCTACGAGACCGAATAGGATTCTGCAATCCTTGAGAGCCTTCTCAGGGCGTTTGTCTTTTCCTTTCTTCCAAGTTTTGCGTCATGGAGCGCGTTTCTGAGTATTTCGGCGCTCTCTCTCATACTTTCCCTCTCCACATACCAAGGCCTTCCGGCTTTTGTTCCGTATGCGAAGCAGTAGCTCTGCGGGTCGTTCCAGGAGAGTTTGCTTCCGTAAATGAGGGATGAGATGTAGGCAAGCCCTCTCATCGTGGACTGCCCCATTCCGGGAGCAGAAAGGACGTCTTCAAAGTTTTCCGCCTGCTTTGCTATCTCTATCGCTTTTCTGTTCAGGGACCTCGGAAACTCAAGATAGAAGGGAATCCTTTTCACGCTTTCTGCGTTAAGGAAGTCTGCTATCTTCCTCTGGCCCCTGCTCCTGTCAAGGAGGAGAAGCTTGTTCTGGAGGGATTCGTAAGGCTCGTCGCGAACTATGTCCGTTATGGTCTTTCTGGTTTCCCTGCTTTCCCTGCTTGTGAGGTTCATTGCCACGGAGACCGGGGAGCTTTCTATTCCGCTGTGAGGTTCCTCCACAAAGGAATCCGAATTGAGCCAGTGATAGCGCCTCACCAGCATGTCGCGGGTGTTCATTCCCTGGTTTATGACAGCATAGTTTCCTTTCTCGTCGAGAATCATGGAATGGAAGTATATCGAGAAGGAGTCCTGCACAAGGGAGGAGTCGGTTTTTGAGGAGAGGCGGGAGGCGCGCTTGAGCGTTGCGGTTTTGGAGTGGCTCATGTTCGCTTCTTCTGAGAATCTCTCTATCTCGTTTGGAGTTTCCCTTGAGGCAGGCCCCTTTCCTCCTGCAACAGCTATGCCGATGTTTCTCCCCGATACAGCCTCCTTTATGGCTTTGAGCGTGACCGTGGTGGCTCCTGTGTAGTTGTGCTCGAAACCCATTGCGCAGGCATAGCTCTGGAACCATAAAGGGTCAGAGAACCTCTCTATGAGCTTCTTTGTCCCAAGCTCTAGAACGAGAATCTCTATGAGAGGAGCCGAGAGTTTTACCATCTCCCTGTACATCGGAACATGGCCCATGCACAGCCTGAGTTCAGCAAACCCGGTTCTCCTCATAGTTTAGGATTGGGGTGGGGAGATAAAAGCCTTTGGATAGGAGCGTTCCGGTGTTCCGGTTACTCAATGCACTCGTCAGGGCAGGATATTATTCCTCCCTTGAGGTTGTAGACGTGTTTGAAGCCGTTTTGCAGAAGGAAGCGCGAGGCTACAAGGCTTCTTGCCCCGCTTCTGCAGTATAGGAGCACGGGAGTGTCCCTGTTCAGCTCATTTATTCTTCTGGGAAGCTCGTCAAGGGGTATGAGCTTTGAGCCCGGGATGCGGCCGGAGAAATGCTCCTGCGGCGTTCTCACATCCACTATGAGAATTCCGTTTCTGTTCTTCTTCACCCATTCCTTTGCAGTCTCGGCGTCTATGTTCTTCACTTCCATAGGAATCACGCAAGATAATCAGGCGCCCTGCTGGGACTCAAGAATTATTTCCTTTACCTCCGTGCTGAGCTTCTCCGGTGCCCTCGCTCCCTTTCTGATAATAACGAGCCTTTTCTTGGGCCCTGGAACCGAGCCCTCTATAAGCATGTAATCGCTCTTCACGCTCCCGTAATTGAGCCAGCCGCCGCTTGGATTGAGCTGTCCGGAGTCCATCTTCACGATTCTCTTGTTGAGTTCGGTCCTGGTCTGGAAGCCCATCTGACCTGCCATTGGTATCTTTCCGGGAAGCACCCTCGCGACGTTTCTCACGCCGAGAACGCCGCTGTGCCTCCTCTTCTTCTCGTGCTTCCTTGGCCTTATCTTTATCCCGAACCTCCTGACAGGTCCCTGATAGCCCTTGCCCTTGGTTACAGCAACAGAATCCACGTATTCGCCCTCCTGGAATACATCGCTCGCCTTTATCTCCTGCCCGAGCTTCTGCTTCGCGTATTCAAGCTTCTGGTCTATGTCTCCGCCAAGAGGTATCTCAAACACCTCCGGCTTCTTCTTTCCAAGCCCGGACAGGTGCGGATTGGTGTGAACCATAAGCCTTACATCGGCTATCTTCTCCCTGTTGCTGTCAATGAAATCAAGAGAGGATGAGGGGTTTTTTGGGACTGTCATCGTCCTAGAAAGAGTCTTTGAGAGCTTCTCGGACCATATGGTTTTAAGCGTCCTGAGGCCGTAATGGGTTTTCTGGTAGAGGCGTATCCCGCACACTGTAAGGGAGGGGCACTCGAGAACTGTGACAGGTCTTACAACGTCCTGGCCCTCTGTGGGCGAGCCCTTCTTGGAGTCGGTATAGACAACCTGCGTCATGCCGGCCTTGTACCCTGCAAAAACAAGAGGCAGGGTCTCCTCTGAATGCGGAGCCTTTGTAGAGGGGAATATCCTCTTTGCCCTCTTTCTCGGCCAGAAAGCCCTCGAACCAGCTCTCGGCTTGTGTCCCTTTGCCATGCTCTCTCCTTAAGAATCACACCCTTCTTCCCCTTCTTCCTCCAGGTTTCCTTGTGGTGTCGTGAGGGATTGGGGTGACGTCCTGTATCCTTCCTATCCTGAGACCTGCGCGAACAAGAGCGCGTATTGCGGGCTGGGCTCCCTGACCCGGCATCTTCTTCTTGTGGCCTCCGGGAGCGCGAACCTTGAGATGGACGCCGTATATGCCCTTGGAAATCGCTTCCTGCGCCGCCTTGTCCGCTGCCTTCATGGCAGGGAAAGGCATTCCCTTGTCCTTGTCCCTGTTGGTCATCATTCCTCCTGTTACCCTTGCTATGGTTTCTGAGCCTGTTATGTCTGTTATGTGAACTATTGTGTTGTTCTCCGAGGAATATATATGGGCTATTCCCCATTTCTTCTGCGGGTCTGCACTCTTCATCATCAATCACCCTTGGATGGAGTTCCGAGCAGCTTTATGGATTCCTCCTCATCGGTGCTCACAATGTAGGAGGGAAACCTTACTCGTTTGTCATTGATCATGACGTGACCGTGCGTGATGAGCTGCCTTGCGTGGAGAGGGGTCTTTGCAAGGCCCGACCTGAAGACAATGGTCTGGAGCCTCCTGTCGAGCACGTTCTCTATTCCCATGGACAGAACGTCGTCAAGATGAGAGTTGGGAGGGAGCATTCCGAGCTTTGAGAGTTTCTTTATCAGCACTGTCTCCTCTTCCTTGTTCTTTACGGCGTTAAGCTCCTTTGCCCTGTTCCTGAACTTTCTCAGAATTTCCTGGGCTTTCCATATCTCTTTCTTCCTCCTGAGGCCGTACCTCTTCAGGAGCGTCCTTTCCTCTTCTATCCTTGGAAGGTACCAGGGCGACTTCGGCCTCTTGAATGTGTTCCTGAGTTTTCTCATGCTATCCCTTCTTCTTCTTGCTCACTCCGACTGTCTTGCCCTTCCTGAAGGAACCTCTTGTTCTCTGGCCCCTCACCGGAAGGTTCAGGATGTGCCTCACCCCCCTGTAGGACTTCTTCTTTTTCATTTCGTTTATATCCATGCTCTTTGTGAAGTCGAGGGTTGAGGCGGTTATATGGAAATCCTTTCCTGTGACCGGGTCTTTTCTCCTGTTGAGAAGCCATGAGGGGATTCCGTGTTTCTGAGGCTCTGTTATCAGGGATTCAAGCCTCTTTATGGATTCCTCGTCAAGCTCCGCAAGCTTTGCGTCAGGCCTGTCGAACTTCATGGATATGGCATTGGCGAGCATGAAGGAGATGCCCTTTATGCTTCTTATGGCTGCTCTTACGGGCTTTGTTCCATCGAGATTGGTCTCAGCGACCCTCACGACGTTCTGCATCGCTTCCTGGGATTTCTTTGCCATAGGACTCCTGAATGGATTAACCGTTAATTGAAACAATAGAGTATAAAGGATATAAGGTATTTAAATTGTTAACTGGAACGCTGATGGAAGACTATGCTCCCTGTTCCGAGAGCAGTTTCCTGAGTTTCTCTTCTTTGAGCTTAAGGCTTTCACTGAGGTGGGAAACCTCTTTCGGGTCGCGAGCGGAGTCAAGCTTTCTTTTTATCTCGGTTATGGAATTGCTGAGGATTCTTGCCTCTATTGCCTTGATATTGGACAGCAGCTTCTTTGGGTCGTTATCCTCCCATGCTTTTATGAGGCACCTGTCCACAAGCCTGTCAGAACCGTACCTGTATGACTCGATATCGCTCCTTTCCAGAAGCGTTCTTTTCTTTGCCTCTGAAATGAAGTAGAGTTTTGCCTTTTCTATTATGCCGGAATGGAGCAGCTTCAGGGTAGAAGAGACGAGCGATGTTCTTGCGAGAACGAGCCAGAAGATGCTCATGGAGAGAGTGAAGTAGTTCAGAAACACGACCGAATCGAAGAACTCAGGACCTCTCGGGGAGGAGAAGGAGATTACAAGGGTCATGTTTGTCGGCGTGGAGAGCCAGAAAAGCATCGCAGCGAGGGAGGAGAGAGCGGTTACAGCTATATGTTTCGTTGCGAAACTGGCTGAGGAGATTGATATAAAGCCGGAGAGTGTTTTTCTCAGGGCGTATTCGACGTACCAGCTGAGAGCCATGTGGATGAGGAAGAAGGAAAGGAAGTAGTAGAAGTATGCGAAGGCCGGAGCGCTCACCAGGGCGCTGGAGAAGTTGAATATGGAAAGGGAGTAATAGAGGTAGTGGAGGAGCTGGAGGCGCTCGGGTCTTATGTACATAAGTAAATTTTGGCTTTTGCGTTAATATTTCTGAAAGGATATAAATCAGGAAAACAGCCTTTTTCTATGGGAGTGAACCTCTCGGAGCTTGTAAGTCCGCGGGAAGCGGAGTTTCAGGACCTGGCGGGAAGGTCTGTCGCGATAGACGCTCACAACACGCTCTATCAGTTTCTCTCTATAATAAGGGACAGGATGACAGGGGAGCCCCTGAGAGATTCCAAAGGAAGGATAACGTCACATCTCTCCGGTTTGTTTTACCGCACCTCGAGGATGATAGAGGCGGGCATAACTCCTGTTTACGTGTTCGACGGAGAGCCTCCGGAGTTCAAGAGGAAGACCGCGGAACAGAGGAGGGAGATAAGGGAGGAGGCCGAGAGGAAGTGGAAAGAGGCTTTGGAAAAGGGTGAGAGGGAGAAGGTGATGACGTATGCTCAGGGCGCTGCGAGGCTGACTGGGGAGATGATAGAGGACGCGAAGAGGGTTCTGGATATGATGGGTGTCGCGTGGGTGCAGGCGCCCTCTGAAGGAGAGGCACAGGCCGCTTACATGGTTGGGAAGGGGCAGGTCTGGGCTTCCGGTTCCCAGGACTGGGACTCCCTTCTCTTCGGCGCAGAGAGGCTTGTGAGGAACCTCACCGTGAGCGGGAGGAGGAAGATACCGAGGAGGGAGAGTTATATTGTGGTGAAGCCAGAGATTGTTGAGCTCAGGGATGTTCTGGCCGGGTTGGGGATAACAAGGGAGCAGCTTGTTTGCCTGGGCATTCTCGTTGGTACGGACTACAATCCGGGTGGCGTGAAGGGGATAGGCCCGAAAGGCGCTCTGAAGATTGTGAGGGAAAAGAAAAACGTGGAGGAGGTGTTCCATGGCGTGGAGTGGGAGCACGAGGCAACTCCTGAGGAGATATTCGAGTTCTTTATGAATCCTCCTGTAAAGGATGTTGAGGTGAAGGTCAGGGAGCCTGATTTCGCAAGGCTGGAGGGGCTGCTTGTGGAAGAGTACAGCTTCTCGAGGGAGAGGATTGAGAACACGATAAGGAAGCTCAGGGAGATAAGGGAAAAGGGAAGGCAGACAGGGCTGGAGAGATTTCTTGGAGGCTGATTCATATACCGTTAATTTGACAAAAGAAAAAAGGAGGCCGGAGGCCTCCTAATAAGTCAGAACATATTCGGTATGTGAGGGGCTGTTTCGAAAAACTCAGTACCGGTTATTATCCTCTCTGTGCCTTGGGTGGTAATTGTTATTCCTGTATCCAAGAGTTTGTTATTATTGATGATTACCCTGACTCCCCTTTTTCTGAGCTTCTTGGCAAGCCGCTCACACAATGGAAGGTGTTCTTGAGATGAGACGTTAATTAAGGCTTCACATTTTGCGGTCTTATTCAATTTTCTCATGCTTCCTCCTTTTAGTTGATTTGATTTTTAAGATTTGGGATTGCCGTTTCTCTCCGCAGAATAAGCAATATTTATGAAGATGCTGTGGACTTCTCCAGGAAGGATATTTGAATAGCCTCGATGGGCGATGCTCTTATCAGAAAACAGAGCACGCAAAGTTCACAAACTCTTCTTCTCATGGAGGTTGCCGCACATCAGGCAATGGCGTGTATCAGGCACAGAGTGTATAAGAATCTTCTACATGCTTCGGATATTGTATTTATTTCACTTCTGGCCACTTCCGCCGCGCGGTGGTCTATCAACAGTCCGCAATAGAAACATTGGTTGAGGGAGCAGTTCTCTGGTGCCAGAGATTTCAGCAAAAACCCATTGGAAAAGATTATGAGCTTGTTTCTCCTTTCGACAGCTAAATCCGGCATCTCTTTGTTTTCCATAACACACCTCCTTTCAGGGATGGAGGAT
>WAQT01000001.1 GCA_015520105.1 Candidatus Aenigmatarchaeota archaeon | reverse complement strand
GGGGCTTTGTTGCTTTCGGCAAGTCGCCCCAAATTTCCGCAAGCGGAAACTTCTCTTAATCGCATTTGTTAAGTGAAATTGTGGTCTCCAGCGGTTTTAAATATTTGAATTAACAGAATAATATGGATAGGGTTATCAAGTCATTCTTTTATGCACTTGTAGTTTTGTTAATGTTTTATTGGCTTTATTCATTATCAACCCGAGTATGTTTATTGATACTATATTTACTCAGGTCGGTTATACGTTAATAATTCTTATGTTCTTTCCTGCCTGGTTGTTAAGTAAAGTTTCCAAAGTTACACTCATATAGATTAGCAGGTATATCATTTATCCCCTATGGAACCGTGAATTGTTGTACCATGTTCTGAATTCCTCTATCTTTCCTTTCAGCCATCCCGGGAACTTTCTCAGGCGATATACGAACTCTTGATTCAAGTTCCTTATAGCTCTCTCCACTTTGCCCTTGTCCTGCGGATAATAGGGATGAGCAAATAAAGCTTCAATCCCGTTCTCCCTGCACCATCTTTTCCATTTTTCCCTGAACTGGGAACCGTTGTCTGATAGTATGTTGTTTGGTTTTCTGCCAAGCTTTTCAAGGCATCTGGTTACATCATCTGTTGTCGGTTCATGATTGAACTGTTCCGCGAGCAGAAGGTATCTGCTGCAGTCGTCTACGCATACAAGAAACCAGTACTTCTTCCCGTGAACAGTGTATGGTCCCTTCAAGTCAATCTGCCACAGCTCGTCCGGTTTCTTTGCCCTGAAGAATTTCCATGCATTGTGCTTTCTCCTGTAACCGTTTATTCCGTGCCTGGTTAATATGTCATTGATTGTTTTTCTGGACAGCCACACTCCCTGAACGAGGTTGGGAATCGATTCCAGAATATAAGATGGAAGGTTGCACAGTCCCTGCTGAATCCTTGTTGTTCCCCATCCGAACGTGTTTCTGAGAGCAAGGATTGATACTTCTATCTCAACTGTTATCTTGCTCTCTTTTGGTTTTCTTGGTTTGTCTTTATAGTACTCTCTGCCTACGTGTTTGCTTCTGTTTATCCATCTGTATACAGTTCTCCTTGTTGTATCGAACAACTGCGCAATTCTGGTAACGGACAAGCCTTTCTTTACCAGCTTTCGAAAAACAGCCCTTATATCGGGAGACAATCTCATAGCATCACCCGATATAATATTATGGGTTCGCTAAGAGAAATAGTGTAACCTTAGAAAGGTTACTTTACAGCAACCATAATTTTAAATATTTGCGGAAGAATCTATAAGCATAAGGTTCTGGTTTTTATGTCCGAGAGATGTCCGGTGTGCGGAACTATTGGAAGGGTGTGGAACAAGACGCCCGAGGTTTTCCAGTGCCCTAACTGCGAGACTATATATTCGGAATTCGGTTTCGTGACAGAGCCTGAGTACGACATGAACAACATCTGGAACTGAGTTCCGCTATTCGAAGCTGAAGAAATGTTCTGCGCTCACTCTTCCGTTTATGATACGGACGCCCTCGCTCCTGAGAAGGGATTCCTTTTCTTTCGTCTTTCCTCCCCTGAAGCCGCCGAGGGTTCCTGAAGACAGCACAACCCTGTGGCATGGAACGCAGGGATTCCTGTTCCTCTTCAGTATCTGGCCCACCGCCCTAGAAGCCTTGGGGTTTCCTGCAGCTTTTGCCACCTCGGAATATGTGGAGACCATTCCCTTTGGAATCCTCTTCACAGCCTCGTAAACCCTGTCAGAGAATCTCATACCTGTTCGAACCTCTCGAGAGAGTATCCCTCTCCGTCCTTTCTCACAACGCTCCTGAAGCACCCTCCCTCTTTCCCGATAATTATCCTCTTTATCATGGGATAGTCGCTGGGGACAATAGAGTCCCTGAGGCTGTCAACGCCTTCTATGCTGAACCATCTCAATTCCCCTTCAGGACTGTCCGTGTGGTTCGTGTCCGGAGGCTCAAGGCGGCACACAAAAAGAATGAAGTGGTCCGAGACCATGCCATCGGAAAGGATATGCTCCGAGACCACGCCGCGCATGCCCTTGAACTCAACGTCGAGTCCCGTCTCCTCCCTTGCCTCCCTGAGCGCTGCTTCGTCTATGTGCTCGCCATACTCTATCTTCCCTCCTGGAAGCGCCCAGAGCCCGAGAAACGGCTTCCTGTTTCTTTTTATGAGAAGAATTTTTCCATCCTTCACGATACCGAGAACCACTCCTGCAACAGTATTCATTCAATCATCCGGCCTTGTTGTCACAATCGTCTTCTCTCCGATGATGAAGGTGTGCTCGAACTGCGAGACCGGCCTTCCCTCGGACTCCCTGAGGACAGGGAATCCCTCTACCGCGGAGACCGCTTCGAGCTGCCTCAGGGCAAGGGAGGCCTTCACTGGGGAGAGTTTCAGCCATCTCCTGCAGAAGGGAAGACCCTTCCTCTCGTCTCTTGCAATAGCGAGTATCTGCCTCGCCTCCGGAAGCCTCACAGGCCTGTCCTGCACATACCTGTATATCTCTGTCTGGGAGGATTCCCTGACGTGGCCGCTGCTCTCCACGACAAAGGGCTCTAGAGCGATAACGTCTCCTTCCTTGAATTGGTGGGATGAATTGTTAGCGGTATTGGGTATGGACGGGCTTCCGTGGAAGACGTACCTGTCAAGGGTGTGGCCAGTGAGGTTCACTACGAGTCCCACTCCCCTGTCGGCAGCTGCGGCCTCGATCTTCTCCCCTATCTCTGCCACGCTTATGCCCGGACGGAGTATTCTCTCTACGTCCCGGAGTATCGCTTCATTCGCCTTCACGAGACGGTTTTTCTCCGAGCAGTATGTGAAGGCGGTGTCTCCTATGTATCCGTCCACTTGGACTCCGATGTCTATCTTTACGAGGTCTCCCTCGGATACCTCAGTGGCGTCCTTCATGGCCGGGGTGTAGTGCGCTGCTGTCTCGTTTATTGATATGTTAACCGGGAACGCCGGCTCTCCCCCCTTCTTTCTTATTGTCTCCTCTATCTCCTCAGCTATCTCGAGAATCCTTGCTCCAGGCTTGAGCTTTGCTTCGATGCGCCTTCGCGCATCTGCCGCAATCCTTCCGGCCTTAAGATACTTGTTCAGGACTTCCTTTTCCATCAGACCACTCAATTATTTGTCTTTTGCAAATAAAACGTTAACGCGCTGGAGGCATGTAATGTTTATAAGCGAGCGCGACAATATAGTTATACAGATTATTATGGCAGCAAAGAAAAAGACTGTGAAGAAGAAGTCGCCGGTGAAGAAGTCTCCGGCGAAGAAAAAGACGGTGAAGAAAAAGTCACCTGTCAAGAAATCGACAAAGAAGGTTGCGAAGAAAGCGGCCAGAAAGTGCGGCACCAAGAAGACGGCAAAGAAGTCTACGAAGAAGGCCGCAAAGAAGACGGCAAAGAAGAAGGCAACAAAGAAGAAAAAGAAGTGAGGCCGAGCTTTTGTCAACGCAACCGTTTTCTTTTATTTTTATCTTTTATTTTCGGATTGATTAAATGATAAGGTACGAGAGGGCTCCGGACATAAAGAGGAGAATGGAGGAGATAGCTTCTGTTCTCGGCCTGTCGCATATTGACTTCTCGAGGCTGGGGTGCGTGAGAAGCTTCGGTTCAAGGAGCAGGTACGTTCTCGCTAGGTGTCATGGCCTCTCAAAGGTATTCCAGCACGCCCTCGGCATAGATGCGCGCTATGTCATAGAGATTGTCTCGGAGAACTTCGGTAAGCTCTCTGAAGAGGAGAAGACCAAGACCCTGATACACGAACTTCTTCACATACCGAAGAGCTTCGGCGGCGGCTTCAGGCACCACAAGAACCACGTGAACAGGAGGACTGTGGAGAGGGCGTACAGGAGATACGTGGAAGGAAAACTCCTATAGCAGGATTCTCGCAAGGTCTATCAGGCCTACGAAACCGAATATCCAGCAGAACCTCAGGACGTAATCTATCCTCATCCTCGCCATCACGACCCTTGAGAGCGTTGCGAGGAAGACGATAGCGAGGCTCTTCCAGAGGAAGGAGAAGAGTGAAACGCTTCCTCCGAAGAAGAACACTATTCCTATGGAGACCAGAACAAAGAGCTTGAGCATGTGGGTCATGATTATCATCGCAAGCCTCGAACCGGTATATTCCGTGTAGTAGCCGGACACTATCTCCTGATGCGCTTCCGGGACATGGAACGGAGGAATCTCGACCTTGGCGAGGAGGGATACAAAGAACGCGAGAGCAGCCAATGGAAAGGAGAGGGAAATCCATCCGTTGTATACCTGGAAGTTGTTAATTTCTATGGGAAAGACGCTTCCTGCCGCGAGTATCGAGACTATCAGCGATACAACAAACGGAAACTCATATCCTATCATCTGCACCACTCCCCTGACAGCTCCGACCACTGAGAACGGGTTGGAAGAGGAGAAGCCTGAGAGGTAGAGAGCGAGAGTTCCGAATATCAGGAAGTAGAGGAGAACGAAAACATCGGAGTTGCCAAGCGGGACCGAGCCGGCTATCGGAGTGAGGAGGCCAGCTGTGGCTATCGAGACCATCGCGATGAAGGGCCAGAACGTGAAGCCCATCTTGGACTGCTCGGGCCTTATGTCTTCTTTGCCCATGAGTTTTATCACGTCCAGGAGAGGCTGCCAGAGAGGCGGGCCTATCCTGTGCTGCATTCTCGCCGCGACCTTTCTCATGAAACCGGAATAGAGGAAGCTCATAAAGACTATGAAAACAAGTCCAGGGTACACCAGCGCGGAAAGTATGGTTTCAATCGCCATTTTCTTCACCAAGCTTCCTGAGGAATGCCTCGTCCACTCCTCTCGACTCTCCCGTTCTCTCGTCCACTATAGTCACCCTGTCGCAGCAGGAGAAGCAGGGGTCCACGGAGCCGACTATGACTGGGAGGTCAGCAAGCTGCTCCCCCTTGAGTATTATCGGAAGAGCGGACGGCACGTTTGTGAAAGTCGGGGTTCTTATCCTCATCCTCTCGGGCCTGTCCGTTCCGTTGGAGACAAGGTAGTAGACAAGCTCGCCCCTCGGCGCCTCTGTTATTGACATCCCTTCGTTTTCTTTCACGAAGAGGGACGTTTTCGTCTTCAGTTCCGGCGTGGTCCTGCTTATCCTGTTCAGGCACTGCTTCAGTATGCTTATGCTCTCGAATATCTCGTAGGCCTTTACCATAACCCTTGCCTGCACGTCTCCCTCCATCCTCGTCACAACGTTCCACTCAAGCTCGTCGTAGAGGAGGTAGGGCAGGTCTCTCCTTATGTCCGTGTTCACGCCCGACGCCCTTGCCACCGGGCCGACTATGGAATGGCTGTTCGCCTTTCCTTTCGGGAGGTTTCCCTTGCCGAGCGTCCTCTTTCTCACGAGAGCGTCGGAGGAGAAGAGTATCACGTAATGCTCCGCCCTCTTCCTGAGATGTTCAAGCCTCTTCAGCATACCGGGAATCTCTCCGGCAGGAAGGTCCCTTCTCACCCCTCCTATGGTCGGGATTCCGTAGTTCACCCTGTTTCCGGAAAGGGTCTCGAGCATGTCCATGACATGCTCCCTGTCCCTCCACGTGTACATGAATCCTGTGTCCAGGCCGAGCTCGTAGGCCATCACTCCGAGAAAGAGGAAATGGGAATGAAGCCTCTCCAGCTCGAGGGTTATCGTCCTTATGTATTTCGCCCTCTCAGGTATCTCGATTCCGAGGGCGTTCTCCACAGCCTCGCAGTAGGTCACGGAGTGTATGCCCGAGCATATTCCGCATATCCTCTCGGCAAGGAAGATTCCCTGCAGGTAGTTCTTCCTCTGCATGAGTTCCTCAATTCCCCTGTGCATGTATCCTATGTTCACCTCCACGCCTGTTATGGTCTCCCCGTCCACCCTGACCATGAGGTTCTCCGCCTCCACGTACATGGGGTGCTGCGGGCCAAGCGGAAGCGTGTAGCAGAGCTTCTCCCTCCTCTCGTTATCCTTTGCCATGCTTGTCCTCCTTCCTTAAAGGAAATCTCGGCGAGAGCTTGCTGTCGAGAAGTATGTTCTCAAGCTCTTCGTTTCCCTCGAACAGCACTCCGAGCATCTCGTACGTCTCCCTCTCATAGAGCGAGGCCGCGGGGAAGAGTTTAGAGACGCTCTCTATAACAGGCTTCCTCCTGTCAACCTCGACCTTTATGTTCACCACGTGCTCTCCAGTGATAAACGTGTAGAGAATCTCCATGCTCTTTCCCGCGTCCCTCCCGGATATCGAGGATATCCTTCCTCCAGTCTTCTTCCTTGCGTTCTCCATCACCCTCATGAACTGCTTCCTCCCCACTCTGGCGTAGACAAACCTTCCCTGTTTCCTGTAGATTTCTCCGTAGAGTTTTGTCATGCTCACACCGTGTACCTGCTCTCCCAGAGCTTCAGGGCCTTCAGAACGCCTTGAAGAATTGCCTCGGGCTTCGGCGGGCATCCGGGAACATAGACGTCCACAGGCATCACTTCGTCGAGGGGTCCGTCTATGTTGTAGGCGTCATGGAATATGCCCTTTGATATCGCGCACGCACCGACCGCTATCACCACCTTCGGCTCCGGGGTCTGCTCGTATATCCTCCTGAGCCGCGGCCTTATCTTCTTGGTCACTGCGCCGTCTATGAGGAGAATGTCGGTGTGGCGGGGATTGGCCTTGCTCACTCCCCCGAATCTCTCGATGTCGAACCTCGGAGTGAGCACGGCGAACAGCTCTATCGAGCAGCCGTTGCACCCGCCGGTGTCCATGTGGAGTATCCAGGGAGATTTCCTCCTCGCGTAGCTGACCAGCCTGTCCGTTATTCTGTAGAGGCGTTCTTTCATGCCATCACTCTCCGTTTCTCTTCCTTTCCCGTTGCCTGCTCCCCTCTCTCTTCGGTTTCTGCCTCTTGGTCTAATTTCTTTAACCGAATATCATCAGGGCAGCTATCGCTGCCAGTGTTCCCGCAAGCACCCAGAGCAGATAGTCGTTCAGCACGCCGGAATGCAGGCGCCTGAGCTTCTTGACCCTGAAGAGGTCTATGAGGTATTCATAAAATGTTTCCGGGGGTATGTTGAGTTCTTCCGGTTGCATGTCCTCCCCGCATGCGTATATGATTTCCTTCCCGGGTTCTGGTTTTCCTTTCCTTCTTGTGATATTGTAGAGCGCATACCCTATGAGAGAGACTATGAAGAAGAACAGCAGCGCGTTTCCTATGTACGGATATTCTATCATTCTTCCCTCCCTGTTAGTGTTGATATTGCTGCCATGCGCGTTCACCGCCGCTATTTCAGCACGTCCCCGATATAGGCAAACCTGTCGAGGTCTGAGAACATCATCACGGAGAGCTTTATTGAGAGTTCCGGAAATATTCCCATTGCGACTATTATTGCTGAAAGGATTATTATAGGAATCTTCATGGAGAGCGGAAGGATTCCGGCGTCAGGGTCCGGCTTCGCGTTTCCGAGGAAGATGAGATAGAAGGCCTTGAGGATGTAGGCAAGGGTTATCACAGTGACCATGAGGGATATCACAGTGAGGACCGGAGAGACCTCGAGAGTAGCCATGTATATCATCCACTTGCTCACGAAGCCGTTGAAGAGAGGGACCCCGACGAGAGAGAGGGAACCAATAAGGAAAGAGTAGGCCACGACAGGATGGAACCTGAAGTTTCCGGATATCTCGTAAATGTTGTCGGTCTTTGTCCTGTACACTATGAAGGCTGTGGAGAGGAAGAGAAGGCCCTTTATAAACGCCTGGTTTATCATGTGGAGCATTCCCGCAGACACTCCGAACGGGGTTCCGAGCGCTATGGACATAGCAATGTATCCCATCTGGCTGATGCTGGAATAGCCAAGAAGCCGCTTGAGGTTGCTCTGGACAAGTGCGAGGAACGCTCCGGCGACCATGGAGAGCAGGCCGAAGAATAGCAGGAGGCCAAGGAGCGCCTGATGGGACATCAGGGATATGAAGCCTATCCTCATTATGGCGTATATTCCGGCATTGGCTGTCACTCCTGAGAATATCGCGCTTATTGGCGAAGGAGAGGACTGGTAGGAGTCAGGAAGCCATGCATGGAAAGGCATGAGTCCGGCCTTCACAGCCATGCCTGATATTATCAGGCCGATGGCAAGACCTGCCGCGGCTCCCGGAACAGAAAGAAGCTTTATCGACACGTCCGCAAGGTTCAGGCTTC
Organism: Candidatus Aenigmatarchaeota archaeon; assembly: GCA_015520105.1. GTDB lineage: Archaea > Aenigmatarchaeota > Aenigmatarchaeia > QMZP01 > QMZP01 > WAQT01. Next base: position 10,761 of record WAQT01000001.1, on the reverse strand, counting down.
CTGTAAGGCCATAAAGGAATGAGATTCCGAGGAGAACGAGCGACGTTCCGAGGGAACCGATTATGAGGTACTTTATGCCGGACTCTATCGCGGGCCTGTCCTTGTTGAACGCCACGAGCGCGTAGGAGGACACGCTGAGAACCTCAAGATAGACAAACATATTGAAGAGGTCTCCCGCCACGAGCATTCCAAGCGTACCCACAAGGGAGAGGGATATCAGTGAATAGTACTTCGTCCTTCTTTCCTTGACATATTTGTATGAGAACACAACAACAAGCAGAGATACAAGAATCGAGAGGAACACAAGGGTTATTGAGAGCGTGTCCAGGACTATGGATATCCCGAACGGAGCGGGCCATCCTTCTATCTGGAATACCAGCCTTCCTGAGGAGAATATCTCCGGGACCATGGTGGCTGTCAGGATGAGGGAGAGTATCATCCCTGCAGTGGCCACGTGCTTCGCGTGCCTGTCGCTCTTCAGGCTCGCTATCGGTATGAGGAACGCTGTGGCGAGCATCACTCCTATGGGAAGGAAGCCGTATGCCATTACCCCCTCACCTCCCTTATCTTCCTGACGTCAAGGGTTCTGAACTCCCTGTACAGCAGTATCGCTATGGAAAGCCCGACAGCGCTGACCGAGAGGTTTATCACTATCGACGTGAGCACAAGCGCTTGAGGGAGAGGGTCCACAGCCATGGAGGAGAATCTCATGAAATCGAGCCCCTGCATTATTGGAGCGATTCCTCCTTCCCTGTATCCGAGGGATATCAGGAAAAGGTGTATGCCATTGGAGAACAGAGAGAGGCCTATTATCTTCTTTATGACATTGTCCTTCATCAGGACCGCGTAGAGGCCTGCCGCTGCTATCACCACTGCCGCTATATACGCTATCATTCCCTCACCAGAGAGTATATTATAAGGACTATGGCTGTCACCACCATGAACATACCTGCTATGTTTGAGAACAGCGTGAAGCCGCCGCTCCAGAGTTCGAGAGGAGCCTGCGCGGAAAGGAGCTCGCTCCTGAACGAGGCACCTATGCTGAGTATGAGGATTATAAGCAGGATTCCGGACACGCTCTTCAGGTCTATAAGCTCGTTCCTTGTGAGTTTATGCTCCACATCGCCCTCGCTGAACACGAGGATGAGAAGCGCGAACGCAGTCGCTATTATCGAGCCTGCAGGGAACGCTCCTCCGGGAGTGAGATGGCCGTGGAGCGCCACGTAAGAGCCTGTGAGGAGCATGAAGGGGAAGAGTATTCTCGATATTGTCTTAACTATCACGTCCATACCTTCTCCTCCTTATTATGAGAAAGACTCCCATCGCTGCAGCAAACAGGACTGTCTCCTCCCCCATGGTATCGTAACCTCTGAAATCCCAGACAATGGAGTTCACTATGTTTGCAGAGCCTGTCAGAAGAAGGCCGTTCCTGAGGTAGTAGGAAGCGACCTCCTTGTTCTCGAAGCTTCCGAACGCCGGAAGGTATGCAAGGGAGAGGAGAAGCATGGCTGAGAACGAGACGAGAACCGTTGCCGAGAGGGTCTTTGCGGCTTCCATTCTATTCCTCCCTTCTTGTTTTCAGTACAGCGAGAGCGAATATGAAGGTGGTGAGGCCCGAGCCCACCGCTGCCTGCGTTATGGCGACGTCCGGGGCGGAGAGCAAGAGGAAAGCAAACGCGAGGACGGCGTCCGCTGCCGCAAGCACTATCACCGCGTGGAGCAGGTCCCGGCTCTGGACTGCGGCTATGCTGAGGACAGCAAGCATCACGAGTGCTATCTCGAATATCATTTTCTATCCCTCTTCTTCTGAGTCTTGTATTCGCCTTTCCATTCGTCCCTGACCAGATGTTTCGGCTTCACTCCCTTAAGATAGGCCACTTTTGCAGTGATGTGCGACGCGGTCGGGGAGACAAGAATGTTTATTATTATGATGACAAGGAGTTTTACTGAAAGTATGTTCCAGAACGTCGTAAGTATGAGGGAAAGGAGTCCGAGCATCATCCCTCCCACAGAGACCATTGTAGCCGCGTGGGAGCGGGTGTATGCGTCCGGGAACCTCAGGAGCCCTATTCCTCCTATCACTGCCGAGACCCCGGAAACCAGCAGCATAGCGTATGCAGCGTATTCAACTATCATGCGAACCTCCAAGGAATCTCGCTACAGCGAGCGTTCCTGTAAACGACAGGAGCGAGATTATTATCGCTATGTCAAGATAGAAGTCGCTTCCTGTCCTCACTGCCTGAAGGGAGATGAGCATGACCACGACGGACGCCAGGGCCCCTCCGGAAATCATCCTGTCCGCAAAGCTTGGCCCGAGGACTGTCCTTGCTGCCGCAAGCAATCCTGCCAAGGCAAAGAGATACTCTATCATTCAGTAACACCCGTTCCGAATCTCTCGAATATCTTTCCTATCTCCTTTTTCCTGTCATAGCCGATGGTGTGGACATAGAGGGAATCCCTTCCGGCCTCGAGCGTAAGGGTTCCTGGAGTGAGCGTGATGGAGTTTGAAACCAGGGTTTTGCCGAGCGCTGTCCTGAACTCTGTAGGGACCTTCACTATCGCGGGCCTTATCCTTCCGGTAAGAACGCGGTACGCAACATCGATATGCGAAACTGTTTCCGCATACAGAAGGACAATGATATACGCCAGAAAACGTAACCAGTTAACAGGATTGAATATCATTCTGTGCCTTTCCTCTGTGAAGAACTCGTATGTTGCGAGTGTCACGAGGACGGATATTCCGGCTCCGACAAGAAGCTCTCCGTAATCGAGAGTGTGTACAAGGAATATCCATATTATGTATATTATAATAAACGTGAAGATAAAACGCCTCATATTAATAAATTGGGCAGGTTAAATAAATTAGACCGGGAGGAACTCAGTGCAAGCCTCTGTTGAGAAAGCATTTATATAAGGGAGCGTATATAATTACTAAGTGTTTTGAATGCCAAGGAAACATAAAACGCATGAAGCTTCTGAGAAGAGAGAGGGAAGCGGAAAGACACGCAAGAGGAATATAGAAAGAAATCTTCTCGCGCTGAACACAGTCCTTCTTATAGTTATTATAGCACAGCTGGCAGCGCTTGGTCCATTGGCGCAGTCAGGAACAGGCGGTGGAACTGACACGGAAACTGCTGCTCCAGATAACAGTATAGCAGCAAGCGGAAATGTGATGGGCAATCCGGACGCTCCTGTGACTATTATTGAATATTCGGATTTCCAGTGCCCCTTCTGCGGAAGATTCTTCCAGCAGACCCTTCCTCTGATTAAAGAGAATTACATAAAGACAGGGAAAGCAAAGCTCGAGTACAAGCACTTCCCGTTGAGTTTCCACCAGTATGCACAGAAGGCAGCTGAAGCAGCGGAGTGCGCAGGCGAGCAGGGCAAATTCTGGGAAATGCACGACAAAATATTCGAGAACCAGCAGGCTCTCGATACTGAAAGCCTGAAGTCGTACGCACGGGATATAGGCCTTAACGGAGACCAGTTCGATTCATGCCTGGACTCAGGAAAGTACGCGTCAAAGGTCCAGCAGGACTTCAACGATGGCAGAGAGGCCGGAGTCTCAGGCACGCCGACATTGTTTGTGAACGGCCAGAAGATAGTGGGAGCGCAGCCATTCGAGACGTTCAAGAACGCGATAGAGGCGGAGCTTGCAAAACAGTGATTCATTCTCATGAATGTTGCAGACGCGCTGTCCGAAAGAAAGTATGCAGGCCTTGCCGTAGCTTCAGCATTTTCGATGTTTGTTTTTGTTCCGTATGTTCAGACTCTCGGCTACCCGGAGATGTGGTTCTCAAAACAGGATATCCTCACTTTCGCAATATTCGTTCTTTTTGATGCTGTTTTTGGAGTGTTCGTTGCGTTCCATGCAAAGAGGCTCTTTGGTTCAAAGGCGTGCAGAATAAACAGGAAAGGGGCAGGCAGCGGAGTTGTTGGTTCGGCCATGGGAATATTCATAGGAGCATGTCCCGCGTGTTTCGGTCTGCTGGGTCTGCTCTTCCCTATTGGCATTGTGTCCGCAATAGGCGCGCTGGGCCCTCTATTCGCTCTTCTGGGAATAGCGCTCATGCTCTTCTCCATAAAGACCAGCAGCAGTTAGTTCACCAAAAACTATTTAAATACTTGTCACTATATGATAATAACATTTGGTGATTCTATGGAATATTCGAGAAGGGATTTTCTCAAGGAGATTGGAAAATATGCAGCACTGACTGCACTCTCATCAATTCCGTTTTCGTGCGCTGTCGAGGAGGAACTCACGACCGAGGAGGCATATCCGAACAACTGGAAACCCGAAGCAGAAAGAACGTTTAGAAAAATTATGAGGTATAACAGGGAATATAACGAAGCGGTTATGGAAGGTTCTTCTGAAAAGGCTGAAATGATTCAGGAAAAGCTTCTTGACGTCTATCTCGACCCAATGCTTCAGGAGTTCCCCTACCTGCAGGAAAGGAAGCTTGTTAATAGAAGCGTGCCTATGGGAGAATATAGAGTGGTTGTGGAAGATTATAGAGGACCGGTCCGGATAGATGGAAAACTGAAGGGAGTGGAGGTCAAGCTTTCTGTCTACAAGGGAAAAGAGAAGCTGGATATAAACTGGCTTCCGTTTGCGGAAAGCAGATGGATAGGGCTTCAGGGAGAGGACTGGAACCTACGCGAGATAATCGGGAAATAAGAACAAAAGCTTTATAAACCAGACCCCCCATATATGGATAATCTGCTTCTCGTTCAAAGACAGAACAGAGTTTAACGAAATGTGACTGAAATTTTGAAAGGAGGAAATTATGGAAAAGATACTTAAGGCAAAAACAATCGTTCCGGACACCTCGGTATTGATACACGGAACGCTCTCCAGCCTGATAAAGGAGGGAAAACTGAGGAAAACGAGGATACTCATACCCAAAGCGGTTATAGACGAGCTTCAGGCCCAGGCGTCCCGCGGAAGGGATATAGGGTTCAGGGGGCTCGAGGAGATAAAGAGAATAAGGGAGATTGGAGAAGAGAAGGGCGTGAAGATAGAGTTCACGGGAATGAGACCCACTCTCGAGGAGATACAGCTTGCGAAGAAGGGAAGGATTGACGCGATAATCAGGGACGTGGCTGTCAAGGAGAAGGGAATTCTCGTGACATGCGATTACGTTCAGGCGCTTGTCGGCGAGGCCGAGGGCGTTCCCATAAAATATATAGAGAAGCCTGTTCCGAAGGAGAGGCTGGACTTCGAGAAGTTTTTTGACAGTCAGACGCAGTCGCTCCATCTCAAGGCAGGCGTTGTCCCCTACGCGAAGAAAGGGAAGCCCGGCAGCGTGGAGGTGGTGAGGCTCGGAAAAAAGAAGCTTGATGAGAACGAGATAAACAACTACATAGACCAGATAATGAGAAAGACAAGAAAGGACCCTGCCTCGTTCGTGGAGATAGAGAAGCAGTTCGCGACTGTTATACAGCTCGGGGAATACAGGATATCCATCACAAGGCCTCCATTCTCAGACGCCCTCGAGGTAACGATAGTGAGGCCTGTGGCGAAACTCGCGCTCAAGGACTACAACCTTCACGAGGAGCTGGAGAAGAGAATAATGAGCGGTTCAAGGGGGATACTGATATCAGGCCCGCCCGGTTCAGGAAAGTCAACATTCGCTGCCTCGATTGCGGAGTTCCTATCGTCCAAGAACAAAATAGTGAAGACGTTCGAGCAGCCGAGGGATTTGCAGGTCGGTCCGGAGGTCACGCAGTTCAGCCCGCTCGAGGGAGACTGGGAGAAGACAGCGGAGCTTCTTCTTCTCGTGAGACCGGACTACACGATATTCGACGAGGTGAGAAGGACGAGGGACTTCAGGGTGTTCTCAGACATGCGTCTCGCAGGGGTTGGAATGATAGGCGTCGTCCATGCCACCGAACCAGTGAGCGCAATCCAGAGGTTCGTCGGAAGGGTGGAGCTTGGAGTGATACCGCACGTGATAGACACTGTGATATATGTGAAGGCGGGAAGGATAGAGAAAGTCTATGAAGTGTCCTTTACCGTGAAGGTTCCTTCCGGCATGAAGGAGGCCGACCTTGCCAGGCCGGTGGTGGAGATAAAGGATATGGTGACCGGGAATCTGGAGTACGAGATATACACGTACGGAGAGGAGAACGTGGTAATGCCCGTTTCTCTGACCGGAACCAAAACCGAGAAGGAATCTCCGCTGAGAAGGCTTGCGAAAGAGGCGCTTTACAAGGAACTCTCCAGGTATGATGCGGGGGTTGAGATAACCTTTGATTCTGAGGAGAGAGCGACCGCAAGGGTGAGGAGCAGCGCGATTGCATCCCTTATAGGAAAAGGCGGGAAGAATATCGACAGGATAGAGAAGAAGCTCGGGATACGGCTTTCAATAGAACCCAAGGAGGGTTCCCTCAAGAAGGGGATTCCCTTCGACTACGAGGAGAGCGGTGGAAGCGTGGTCCTTAAGACAGAACCCGGCCTTGTCGGAGTGCAGGTAGACATCTACAAGGGAGACGAATATCTTTTCTCAGCGCACGTCGGAAAGAACGGCCAGATAAAGGTGAAGAAGAGGTCGGAGCTGGGGAGAAAGGTCCTGCAGGGGATAGCAAAGGGGGACCTGAGGATAATGATGTGACCCGGTTTTGTCATTCAAGACGGAAGACTAATGATTCAGAACAATCGCCGCAGCGATTATCCCTAAAACCCCCGCAACAAGAAAAGCCGAATTCAGGGAAACGAAATCCGTTATCAATCCTCCAAGAACAGGTCCAAGCATGTCCCCAGCGCCCTGGACAGTCTTAACAAAACCTATCTGTTCCCCCCTCTTGTTCCTGTTTGTGGCATCAAAGAGAACGGTCTTGTACACCACCCTGAAGACATAGTACGAGACAGCAACCATGCTCATCACAGCGAAAAGACTGAGAACATCGTAAGAGAGGGTGTAAAACATCACGCTCAGACCTATGAGAAGCGTGGAGAGCGAAAGCATATTCTTCCTTCCCATTCTTTCAATCCACCCACCGCTGAGATAGGCAAACCCGCTTGAGACAAGGTAAATCATAAGAAACATTACGAAAAGAGCGTTTGCGCCCACTCCGAGACTGGAGGCGAGGATGAAAAACGCAGGCTGATAAGCGATTGTGTAATTCAGGCTCATGAGAAAGGCCACGACGCCCACCAGAAGAACAGAACCGGAATACGTTTTCAGGTAGAGTTTGTCTCCTGCTTCCCTCTTTCTCTTTCCGGTCTCCTTGAAAAACATCGAGAAGACAAGAAACGAGATGAAAACCGAGAAAGCTGCAACATAGAATCCGAACGCGAGGGAGAAATATGTCGTGACCACAAAGCCAATGATTGTTGCAGCAGCCCTGCTCAAAGGCAGAGCAGCCCCCAGCCTTGAAAGAACCCTGGCACGGATTCTCTTTCCAAAACTGTCCGCCATTATAGCGTCTGAAAGCATGGAGTAGAAATGTGTGGTTGCTTCCTTGATTCCCTTCACAACAGAGAAACCCGAAACGTTCGTGACGGATGGAAACATGGATAGAGAAACGGAATTGAGCAACAAGCTTGCGCTGAGGATGTTCTTCCTCCCCCATCTGTCTGAGAGTTTTCCAACAAGAAACCTTGAAACGATGAGAAACGCGGAAGCTATGGAGAATATTGCTCCAATCTCTGTTGCAGAGAACCCCTTCTCTATCAGGTAGACCGGAAACAGGACAAAAACAAGCCTGTCGGCGACAGCCATGAAGAATATCAGCGAGGAGAACATCCAGAAGGCCTTTTTCTGGTCAGGGCTCATAGAATAAAATAGAATTGGAAACCATATTAAAGTTTAGACGGAATTCCATCCGGTCAGGTCGCATAATTTTCTCAGGAAACAATCAGCCTGTGCGGGCTTGATTCAGCGGACTCCACTATCCTTCTCATGTACTCTATCGATTCGAGGGGATAGTATCCTTCAGCCGTCTCGCCTGACAGCATCACTGCATCAGAGCCGGAGGCGACAGCGACAAACACGTCGTTCACCTCTGCCCTTGTGGGCAGGGGATTGTTCTTCATTGAATTCAGCATTTCTGTCGCTGTGATAACGAACCTTCCGGCAGCTTTGCACTTCTTTATTATACTGTACTGGTGTATGGGAACGTGCTCGAGCGGCATCGTCACTCCCATGTCTCCCCGGGCTATCATTATGCCGTCAGAGGCCTTTATTATGCTGTCTATGTTCCTTATCGCTTCCGGAGTCTCGATTTTCGCTATCACCTTCGCGCTGCTTCCCCTGTCCCTCAGGAAGGCCTTTACCTCATTTATTTCCTTCTCGCTTCTCACAAAGGATATTGCGACGTAGTCTACGTCCTTCCTAACGCCGAACTCGAGGTCATTCCAGTCCTTCTCCCGGAGGACAGGGAGGTTGAAGCTTTTCCCCGGGATATGAATCGTCCTCCTGGAGCCAAGCTTGCTGTTGTTGAGGGACACGCAGTGTATGTCATTGCCGGACTTCTCCGTAACCCTGAGCTGCACAAAGGCGTCGTCTATCAGGATTTTTGAACCGATGTCAACGATGTCCAGAAGCTCCGGGTAATTCACGAATATCCTTCCGTCAAAGCTCTCCTTTTCCACAGTGAGAACCAGGGGGTCGCCTTTCTTCAGGTGGAGGAATCCCTTCTCGTCTCCGCCGGAAAGTATGTCTCCGGTCCGCACCGAGGGGCCCTGTACATCCATGTCAATCTCCACGGGTTTGCCAAGCTCGGATGCAGCTTCCCTCACCCTGTTTATCACATTAGAGTGCCAGGAGTGGTCCTGATGGCTCATGTTCTGCCTTGCTATGTCCATTCCAGCCTTTATCGCTTCAAGAAGGAGTTCCCTGCTCGAAAGAGCGGGTCCCGTGGAGACCACAATCTTTGTCTTTCTCATTGTAAGGGATTTGTTCCGAAAATTTAAATATCGTTTCTTTAGCAAAACCTGCTGCCTCTGTATGAGGACGGCGCGTCTGCTGTTTATTGGCAGCATCTTCCATGAGCTGCACAGACCGGCAACCGCTATTTTATTAAGCCCCCTCAGTCATATAGAATCAGGTGCTAGCGTGATTCTTGAGGCGAGGATTCTGGAGGTAGAGGCGAAGAAGCCTGTGGTGATGCTGAACAGGGAGGACGCTCTTGAGCTCGGGGTGAAGCCGCTCGACAGGCTGGAGGTTGAGTTTAGGGACAAGAAAGAGGTCGCTATAGTGAATGTCTCGGAGAAAATGGTCTCCGAGGGCCATATAGGGCTTTTCGATTCCATCGCGGAGTCCCTGAACGCGATAAACGGGGACAGGCTGAAGGTCTCTCCTGTCAGGAGGCCGGAGTCAGTGGTTTCGATAAGGAAGAAGCTGAGCGGGAAACCTCTCAGCAAGAGGGAGATTAGAGGGGTAGTGAGGGACGTGGTGGAGGACAAGCTTTCAAACGTGGAGATAACCGCTTTCGTGACCTCCCTCTACCATCACGGCCTCTCGATGGACGAGGTTGTTTATCTCTCCACAGCGATGGCAGAAACAGGGAAAAGCCTCGGGATAAGGAACAGAGTGATATACGACAAGCACAGCATAGGCGGGGTTCCGGGGGACAAGACCTCGATGCTTCTCGTTCCCACAGTGGCGGCCGCGGGCCTGACCATACCCAAGACGTCATCGAGGGCGATAACAGCGCCTGCAGGCACAGCGGACAGGATGGAGTGCATATGCCCGGTCGAGCTTGGGATAGAGGAGATACGGAAGGTCGTGGAGAAGACGAACGGCTGCCTTGTGTGGGGAGGAGCAGTGGACCTCTCTCCTGCGGACGACGCGTTCATACAGATAGAGTATCCTCTCTCCATAGACCCGCTTCTTCTCCCGAGCGTGATGTCGAAGAAGAAGGCGGCAGGAGCGAATTACGTTGTGATAGACATACCCACCGGAAGAGGGGTGAAGATAAAGTCCGTCTCCGATGCTGAGGAGCTTGCCGGAAAGTTCATAGAACTCGGAAAGAGGATGGGAATCTCTGTGAACTGCGTGTCCACGTTTGCGGAGCAGCCGATAGGAAGGGGTATAGGGCCCGCTCTCGAGGCGAGGGAGCTTCTCGAAACCGTATCGAGGGGTCGCGGCCCCCAGGACCTCATAAACAAGGTGGTTGAGCTTTCCTCCGTGCTTCTGGAATTCGCCGGGAAGAGGGATGCAAAGGAGAAAGCGCTTTCTCTCATAAGAACAGGGAAGAGCTACAGGAAGCTCAGGGAGATAATAGAGGCGCAGGGAGGGAATCCCGACATAAAGGCGGACGACATTCCTCTCGGGAGCCAGAGCGTTAAGATAAGGTCGAGGGTTTCCGGGGAGGTTCTCTGGATAAACAACAGGGAGATAACCCAGATAGCGAGGGAGGCAGGAGCTCCGAAGGACAAGGGGGCCGGGATATACCTTCACAAAAAGCTCGGAGACCCGGTGAGGAAGGGAGACGTGCTATTCGAGATATTCGCGGAGAAGAACTACAAGCTGAACAGGGCGATATCCCTCAACAGCGGCTTCAAGGCCTTCGGCATCGGGAAGGAATACGAGATGGTGCTCGCGGAGATTCCCGAGGAACCGGAGGAGAGGGAGTATTTCTTTATAGACAGGTAGGGAGTTGCGCAGTATTGAACAGAACTGAGAAAGAACTCACCTCTTCTTCTTCACTATGTTCCTGTGCCTTGCGCAGGCCGGGCAGGCGTACATTTTCTGCTGGCTGAAGAAAGACTTTCCCCTTCCCAGCTCCCTCTTCAGCAGAGGATCTGTTATCCGG